>JAPUIP010000600.1 GCA_027296925.1 Candidatus Poribacteria bacterium
CTAACTCGTCGAATTGGGACAGAGCTTTAGCAAGGAGTTTGGCATTGGTGTGGTCTTCTCCAAGTCGATCGGTCATTTCTGTGAGTGCAACAATACCGGCAGCAGCCAATACACCCGACTGACGCATGGCGCCGCCGAGCCGTTTCCGAGCGCCTCGCGCCTGCTGAATAAAATCTGCATCTCCAGCAAGCATCGATCCGACCGGGGCACACAACCCTTTTGAAAGGCAGAACATGACCGAGTCTACGTGGCTCGTAATTTCTCGTGCGTCAACGCCGAGGGCGTGGGCAGCGTTGAAGATTCGAGCGCCATCGAGATGAACCGGAACATCATACCTTTGCGCCAGGTCGTGAATCGCACGCATCCGGTCTAATGCGACGGCCTGACCGCCACGGCGGTTATGCGTGTTCTCCAAACAGATTAAGCTCGTTTTGGGAAATTTGGCTGCATCCCGCTGCAAATAGGGTTCAACTGCATCCGGTTCAGGAACGCCATCCGCGCTATCCATGACGATCGGCATAATCCCCGCCAATGATGCCAGGTTGCCGTGTTCGTAGTAGTAGATATGGCATTCCGAATCCACAATCGCATAGTCGCCGGCATGCGTGTGCGCCAAGATGGCGGCGGTATTTCCCATTGTGCCGGTCGGAACGTACATGGCGGCCCCTTTGCCGACCTTTTCAGCGGCTAATGCTTCCAAACGCTGAACAGTCACATCCTCTCCGTAACAATCGTCGCCCACCTCTGCATTGAACATTGCCTCGCGCATCTTACGGGTCGGTTTGGTTACGGTGTCACTTCGCAGGTCAATCGTCGTGTCCATCAGGCAGACTCACTTTCTTGCGAAGGAAGATCCGCTTTCAACGCGGCTATTCGCCGTGCTGCCGCTCCCATAAGGTAATGTCGCCTAAATAGGCCAACTAGCTGCTCAAACGTCTCAATCGCTCTGTCAATTTGTCTTGTTTTCACATAAGACTCACCGAGCCAGTACATGGATTTAGCGAGGATCTCACTCGGTTCTTCCTGCTGCGGTTGACGTTCCTCAGCATCTGGCAGATCCAGAGAATCCTGGGCGAACGACTTTTCATATTCGATTGCGGCTTGAAATTTCTCGATCGCTTCTTCGTAATTCCGACTCTCGTAGTAGGCTTTCGAGGCCTCATACAAACTCATATTGTCGCCGCGTAGAAATCCGAACTCGTCACCGAGGGATTCTAGAGAGGAATCCACCGATGTTTCCTCTGCTGTTTCTTCCATCGGTTCCTCTTCTTCCATCGCATCCTCTGTTGTTTCTTCTGTTGCTTCTTCTGACTCGTCTGTTGCTTCTTCTGACTCGTCTGTTGCTTCTGATTCGTCCATTGTTAATGTTTCTACCTGTTCATCATCTGGAATCTCAACCATCTCAAATCCCCTTTACGTCTAATTGTCTTTTTCTCCGTTGCCACTGCGCCGGATTGTTCACTGAATCTGTCAACTGCCTGTCGATTTCTCGACCTGGCCCAGCGGCCGCCGGTAGCGAGCTTGCCATTGTAGTGCCTTATTTCAGGGCTGTTATAGTATACCAGACATTAGGCTTTATGGCAAAGTGAAACTATTAATTTAGTTTTGACAGCCTCATCCCCTTGTGATATAATGAAAGCTGCAAAAAAGCAATCCTTTCCACTCCACAATCTGGGAGACACCGACCGCATGGTGTAACGAGGTGAACCACTATGAAATCGTCCAGACAAATTATCGAAGAAGCCAGAAAAGAAATCCCAGAAGTTAATGCTGAAGAAGTCAGAGCGGCAAAAGATAAACGAGAGGACTTTGTTCTGCTTGATGTCCGGGATGACGATGAGCGTCGAGGCGGGTATATTCCCGATTCAGTTCATGTGACCCGCGGAATGCTTGAGTTGGAAATTGAAGACTTTGTCTCCGATCGAGACAAAAAGATCATCATTTACTGCGGGAGTGGGGTCAGATCCCTCCTTGCCGCCAAATCCCTCAAAGAAATGGGGTACACAGATACAGTGTCGATGGCGGGCGGGTATAGAGACTGGTCCGCCGCCGGATACCCAACCGCAAAAGATAAACCGATGACGCCAGACCAGATAGAGCGGTATAGCCGTCACTTCATGCTGCCCGAAATCGGCGAAAGCGGACAGGTGCAGTTGCTTGACTCCAAAGTGTTGCTCGTCGGTGCGGGCGGTTTAGGATCGCCGGCGGGGCTCTACCTTGCGGCTGCCGGCGTTGGCACGCTCGGTGTCATTGATTCGGACGTTGTTGAACTCAATAACTTGCAGCGTCAGGTGCTCCATCGTACCGAAACCATTGGTCAGCCAAAGGTTGAATCGGCGGCTGAAACGATGAACGCCCTCAACCCCGATGTTGAGATCATCCCCTATCAGATGCGTTTGGACGAAAGCAACATCATCAATATCTTTAATGAGTATGACCTGATCGTGGATGGCTGCGACAACTTCGCAACGCGCTATCTGGTCAATGATGCGGCTGTCCTGACGAGAAAGACCATCGTACACGGTAGCATTTTCCAGTTTGAAGGACAAGCGACCGTTCTCAAGCCCTTTGACGGGCCGTGCTATCGGTGCATGTATCCGACGCCGCCACCGCCGGGTATGGTGCCTGGCTGAAACGAGGCGGGCGTCCTGGGCGTGCTCCCAGGCACAATCGGTCTCGTGATGGCGACTGAAGCCATCAAACTGTTGCTCGGCGTCGGTAGACCGCTCGTCGGTCGATTGCTGATGTATGACGCGATGAGAATGGAGTTCCGCGAGTTGAAAGTCAATCGCGATCAGCACTGCCCAATCTGCGGTGAAAATCCGACGATTACTGAACTGATTAGTGATTATGTCGCGTACTGTGAAATCGGTCATGCCGAAGAACTTGCAACTGCCGCGGATTAAATCATGGCGAAATGAGGGAATGAAAGGAGACGGATTTCTCGATGTCCGTATTTCCTTTCCTCCCCTTTTTTATTTGTAACTATCTCCCGTATTTCCATTTCTAATTACCCTCCGAAAGGATAGAACCTATGTTACCTTGCCCGGACTGTAACAATCCGCTCACACAATTTCCAGTTGAGCCATCAGGGGCGGATCTATTTAGTTGTGATGGCTGCCAAGGCGTTTTTCTCCATCGCCCTGGCGAAGAACTTGGGCGTGTGGATAACGCAACATTTGATGAACTGGTGGCAGTCTACGGCACCGAGTATCCGATTGATGTCGATCCAAGCACCGTCACGCTACCGGATAGTGTTGCTGAAGCCCTTGGTTAGAAGGGGCCTTCTCCTTTAGGTGTCGGCAGTTTCATGGGCGAAAATACCCCCGACCATGTTGAGTCAGGCGGCATTTCAATGTGCTTCTTTCTGAAGAGGTCTTTAGCCGAAGGCTCCTCATGAAACGCCGATATCTAAACATGCCGGTCTCTTTTCCCATCAATGAATCCCACTTCCAAACTTCTCCAATTCTTCCGAGAACGGCCCAACTTCCAAGGCGCCATTCTTCTGCTCCCCGCCCTTTTCTGGTTAACCTGCTTTTTTCTGATTCCGATTGGCTACATTTTCGTCTATAGTTTTGCCCAACGCGGCACTTATGGCGGCATTCGTTGGGTTCTCTCTGTACAAAACTATCAGCGATTGCTCGATCCGCTCTACCTCGGTATCCTCTGGCGTTCGATCTCCACGGGTATCATCTCAACGAGGGCTTGCTTGCTGATTGGCTATCCATTCGCCTACTATCTGGCACGGCACCAATATCGTTGGCGCAATCTCCTCTAGTTGCTTGTCGTCATCCCATTCTGGACTAATTTCCTCATTCGGACTTACGCTTGGATTTTAATTCTGCGGACGGAAGGTGTGCTGAATACCATTAAAGGGTTTAGATCGCGCTTTGGAGGAAGCCGCCTTAGACTTTGGTGCAAACGAGTGGAGGGCGTTCTGGCAGATTACTTTGCCACTGATCGCCCCGGGCGTCATCGGCGGCGGATTGCTGGCGTTTACCCTGTCGATCGACGACTTCGTCATTACTTTTTTCACGGCGGGTGTTGGCTACACAACACTGCCGGTACGAATCTATTCCATGCTAAAATTTGGCATTACCCCGGAGATTAATGCCATCTCGTCCCTACTTCTTTTTAACTCAATCGTCCTGGTTTTATTGTCTCTGAAGTTACTGGGGACGGGGCGTAAAACGTTATGAAATCTGTAAAAGGAGTGTAAAAAATGACAAATATATCACCAAGCAGCCCCATCGTAACGATTCAGCAACACATCCTTGAAGCGCAATGGCAATATCCTGGCGCGACCGGCGAGTTCAGTTGGCTGCTATCAGGAATCACACTATCGACGAAGATTATACAAGCGCAAGTTCAAAGAGCGGGGCTTACCAATGTCCTCGGCGCAACCGGCGATCGCAATGTTCAGGGGGAGATCGTCCAAAAGCTCGATGTCATTGCCAATGAAACGCTCGTGCGGTGCATGGGATACCGGGGCAACGTGGGTATAATTGTTTCAGAGGAGGAAGCTGAGCCGCGCGTCATTCAGGAGGCGGGGGAGCACGGGAGATACATCGCCCTGTTTGATCCGCTCGATGGCTCCAGCAACATTGATGTGAATGTGCCGATCGGCACCATTTTTTCAATCTTACGACGCAAGCCGGATGTTGAACAGAGCGATGTGACTTCTCATATTCTTCAGTCCGGTGACGAGCAAGTTGCCGCGGGCTACGTGCTGTACGGCAGTAGCACGATGATGGTCTACACGGCTGGGAACGGTGTGCACACGTTTACACTCGACCCATCAATTGGAGCGTATGTGCTGACGCAGGAGAACGTACGCATGCCACAGCAGGGAAAAAGCTATAGCATCAACGAAGCCTACTATTCCACATTTCCCGCCTCAATACAGCGGTACCTCGAATGGACCAAGTCTGAAGAATCAGGTGGATACAGTCTGCGGTATGTCGGATCATTCGTCGCTGACTTCCACCGCACGCTCCTTCGCGGAGGAGTATTCCTCTATCCAGCAACGCGGAAGAATCCGTCTGGAAAACTGCGGTTGTTATATGAGGCGAATCCGATGGCGTTTTTGGCCGAGCAGGCTGGGGGCATGGCCACCGATGGACGATCGCGCATTTTGGAGAAGCAGCCGTCCTCCATCCATGAGCGAACGCCGCTGATCATTGGTAGCAAGGGCGATGTCGAACGTGTCCTATCGTTCTAGTGGTCTGTCAACTTTGAACTGATGGATAGAGACGTCTTAACCTTCTGAAGGTTCGGAACCTTCGGAAGGTTGCATCCATCATAGGAAATGCTTGACAAAATTAACGAAATGCTTTATAGTGCCCGACAATTAAACCACTCCAATTCTTCCGAGGTGATTCAATGGCGAAAACAACCGGTTTTGTCACGGTTTTATGGTTTAGTTTTTGGGCACTCTTCCCCCAGTCCGTGATCGCGCAAGTTGCCCCATCCAATCAGCAGAAACAGCACCCACCGCCTCAATCTGAAACGCCTCCCCGAAAAGCGACACTGTCATCTGAGCCGGAAAATGGCTCACCCGACATGATCGCTGCAACCGATGAACCGTCTCGCGTTGTGCAGATCGGCGGTCACGTGAATCTTGGCATTACTGAAACGGTTGATAGCATCATTTTATTCATGGGCGATGCAAAGATTCACGGTCGTGTGAACGGTGATATATTCGTCCTTAGCGGAGATGTTGAAATCAAGGAAAGCGCCCAGGTTCTGGGAAAGGTGACAGTGGTTCTGGGAGAAATCCTCGGAATAAATTATCTACGCGAAGGCGCCAGCAAGACCGCAGGTCTTTATCAGGAAATTAACGGTTGGACGTTAGTACCGGCGACGGTCTCGTTGATGATGGAGGGGGTACCCCAAGGCGTATGGGGCACTCGAAAACATGCCTGGTTTGGCTGGAAGAAGCTAATGACATTCATCACCCTGACGCTTATCCACATGCTGCTCGCGGCAGTATTCCCGCAACAGATAAGCGATATGGCGTATACAATTTCCCACCGTCCCATCGGGAGCACACTCCTGGGATTGGTTGTTCTGATAATCATTCCGTATCTGTCGATGTTGTTGATCTTGTCAATTGTTGGTATTCCGTTGATGATGCTTTTCTCCGCGATTTTGTTGTTGATGGCGATTTATGGGAAGACTGCAATTTTCTTCTCAATCGGCAACACAATTTTTCCACACCAGTCAAATGTCGTCGCCGCGGTTGTCGGATACTGGATCTACCGGATGGCAACGACGATTCCCTACCTCGGTGTGCTAACCTTCGTTATCGCCTGCACCATCGGGATTGGTGTCAGCATCAGGACGGTACTCGGGCAAAAATCGATCGGTTCTCCGAGAGGCTATCGTCGCCAATCTCCCCGCCGAAATATCGGAAATAGAATGACGGGCGTATAGTCTTACGGTTTCAGTTTCGATGAAGGAGGCGCCCATGCGATTCAGTGACCCTGGATTTCTGATTATACTTCTCCTTCTACCACTTCTCATTTGGTATCTGCGCCGACGACAGAGCGGTTCCGTACGTTTTTCAGATCTCAGTAATATCCGTGAAGTTGCGCCCAGCTTTTGGGCTCGCTGTCTCCCGCTTCTGAGTTTGGCGCGATTTCTCATGCTCGCCCTGATCATCTTCGCATTGGCGCGTCCACAGTTGTCCCAGAGCCGCGAACAGATCACCTCTGAGGGAATCGATATTCTGCTGATCCTCGACATTTCTGGCAGCATGCGCGCGGAAGATTTCAAACCCAATAATCGCTTGCAGGCTGCCAAAGGGGTCATCCACGATTTTTTAAGAGATCGGAAGAACGACCGAATCGGACTGGTCGTCTTCGCGGGCGAAAGTTTCACACAGTGTCCGCTGACGCTGGACTATCGTGTGCTTGCCGATCTGCTGCGTAATGTCGAAATTGGAATGGTTGCGGATGGCACCGCGATTGGCGATGCCCTTGCCAACGCCACGAACCGACTGCGCGATTCGACAGCCAAGAGCAAAATCGCAATTCTGCTCACCGATGGAGAGAATAACACCGGCACACTTGAGCCGATAACCGCCGCGCAAGCGGCCAGGGCGCTCGGCATTAAGGTGTATGCCATCGGCATGGGGAAGGAGGGTGGCGCCCGCATTCCGTATGACGATCCCATCTTCGGTAGGCAGTACAGTCGGGTTCGGACGTATGTTGATGAGAAGACACTCAAAGAAATTGCAGCGATCACGGATGGACGTTACTTTCGCGCAACACATCCGCAAAAACTGGCTGAGATCTACAACGAAATCAATCAGCTTGAGACAACAAAGATTGAAGTCACAGAGTATATTCGTTATAAAGAGGTCGCCGCTTATCTGTTGTTTCCGGCGACACTTCTGCTGATGGTGGAGATGGTTCTGGCGAACACGCGCCTGCGAAAACTTCCGTGAACGTAAGATGTGAAGATGCTGATTTGATGGTTTGTAGATTTGCAGATTCACTGTTCAGACAGTTCTAAGGGAATTCAATGGAAATCTACCGTTGGGAAGGAAAGGGATTCCGACAACTCACCCCGCTCCGCTTCGGGGAGGAACGCGACTTTGAAGACCTGCTAGAGCGAGATGCTGCGCTACTCCTTGAAAACGAGCAGATTTGTGTCATCAGCCGACAAACGCCTGTCGGGAAGTCACAGAAAATCGACCTGCTCGCACTGGATCAAGACGGAAACTGCGTCGTCGTCGAGCTTAAGCGCGGAAAACCGTCTCGCACGACAATTGCACAGATTCTAGAATATGCCGCGGCCGTTGCTCAATTCTCCTTCGCCGAGCTCGAACGTTTGGCTCAGCGATGGTTTCGGGGCCAGGGCCGCGAGTTTACTTCCTTGTTGGCGCTGCATAGTGAGTTCTTTGGGTATGAATTGGGCGGCATGCGAAAATCTGCTTTTAACCGTAGGCAGCGGCTGGTGCTCGTCTCCGAGGGAGTTGATGCGCGTGTCCTCGGCATAGCGGAATACCTGCGGCGTATCGGGATGGACCTGACCTATATCTCCTACTTCTCTTATCAGGCGCCCGATGAGATTCTGATCGCCACGAAGACCATGCTTGGCACCTCTATTATTGCAGAATCACGACAAAGTTACCGATACGCCACCCGGCAGTTGATGACCCGTGAGGGTTTTCTCGCTACCCTTACACCAAACGAGGAACTCCTTGAGGTCGCGCGGAAGTTCTTTGATTACATGGATGCGTGTGGTGCGATTATTCGTCCGCGGGTGGGTTTGGTTCGCATGACGATTGGCGGCAAATGGTGGCTGGGTGCGTATCCATCAAAACGGGCGACCCATTTTCGTGTCAGTATGCATGGCGATTTCACGCTGCGACACATCGCAACGTGCCGAACCCACCTCCCCGATGTAACCCCCAAGAAATTCGGCATTTCGTTCAACATCGCTTCTCAAGCCCACCTGGAATATGCCATTGAAATCTTCGAACGCACACGAAACGCGATTTTGGAGGATTAAACACGGCTGTATCAACGAACGTTTGCCGTTTTACACATCACGCAATAACAAGAACTCACACGATGATTTTAGGAGAAGACGATGTCAGATCAACTCAAAGTGGGTGTTATTGGAACCGGACTCATCGGTAAAAGCCATATCAATCGCTATCAGTCGATGCGCGACGATGTTGAGATTATCGCGGTGGTGGACATCGACGAATCTGAAGCGCAACGGGTCGCGCAAGAAAACGCGATTCCGCGCGTGTTTTCGGATTATCATGACCTGCTGAAAATCGACGAAATCGACAGCGTTGATGTCTGTCTGCCCAACTTCCTGCATGCGCCGGTTACCATCGCGGCGCTCGAAGCGGGGAAGCATGTTTACTGTGAGAAGCCGATGGCAAAGACGGGCCCTGAAGCGCAAGCGATGTACGATGCCGCCCAACGGACGGGCAAAAAGTTGGCGGTGCAAATGGGAATGGTCTTCAGCAAAGAAGCGCGAACCGCCAAACGCTTAATCGAAGAGGGGGCGCTCGGCCGCGTTTACTATGTCAAGACAAGCCACTACCGTCGCCGCGGACGGCCTTATGTCGATGGGTATGCCACACCGCATTTCGTGCAGAAGGAGAAGGCCGGCGGCGGAACATTGCTAGATATGGCGATCTATCACATGGCGCGGATGGTGTATCTGTTGGATAACCCAGAGATTGAAACCGTAACAGCGTCTACTTTCCAAGAACTCGACATGGACGAAAAGCGCCGGCAGGAGGGCGGCTATAATGTCGAGGAACTCGGTACCGGTTTTGTGCGCTTCAAAGGCGACATCACGATGTTTGTGGAAGAGGCGTGGGCCGCCAATATCGACGGCGGGGAGGGCGATCGAATCATGGGGTCGAAGGGGGGCATCAGGCTTGAGCCGTTCACCCTCTACACGGATATGTATGGCATGGATGCCGATGTAAGTTTCAATATCGATGCCTATGAAAGGCGGATGCGATCTCTCGGGTACATGGGTGATGGCTACGAAGGTTCGCAGCAGCATTTCGTTTGGGGGCTGCTGGGTCGCGTCCAAATGATTGATACCGGCGCGATTGGTCTGACCGTCGCTCGCATCACCGAGGCGATGTTTCAGTCTGCCGAAGCGCGTAAGGAGATCGATCTGCGGTAATAAAGATTTGTACGTTTCACGTCCACCCAATAGAGGTCACCATATTTGAGAAATCTGAAATTT
>JAPUIP010000601.1 GCA_027296925.1 Candidatus Poribacteria bacterium
GGAATTTCGAATCGACTCGTGGGTATGCGTCATCAATCTCCTTCGCTGTGACGCGCAACTCTTTAACGGATAGGCGTGGGGCATCGAACCTGCGTGTATACTTTATGACCGCTTTATCGCCATTTTTACGGACATCTTGTAATATCCGATGGACTGTTCTCAGAATGCTGGTGTCTTCCAATTGTCCACGACGATTTAGCTTCTCGATGAAAGCCTTTGCTTCCTCCGAATGGGCATCAAGGATTCTGATCATGACACACTCCTTATTTTGCCTTGCCTGCCGTCAAAGTGGATTTTGAACCATGAGCCAAGAATTTCTCACATTCATGCAAATCGGCAGAGATTCAAGCCGGGTTTCTACAGGTTTTCTAATTGACAATCTGGACTGAATATGTTAAATGGCAGCACAAAATCTAACATGATTCGAGGCTAGAAATCAAGCGAAAAGTTTGTTTTATATTTTTTAGGAAGAAGGATCAATTTCATGACAAGACACAATTCTTTGGATGATGGCGATTTCTACTTCTACTATTTTGTCCAAGCACAGGAACAGTACCAAAAAGCATCTTACGGCTATAATTGATCCGGGGCACGACGTTGAGCCTCGTACCAAAAGAAAAACCGCAATAAGCCAGATGAATCTGTTATTGCGGAAAGTGGGATAATGCCAATTCTTTTTGAGATGTCGCCCGAATGTCGTGTGCGTCGTTTCAATATTTGAATGGTATTAGTCGTTGACTCTGACAATATCTGCGCCGATGCCGACGAGTTTCTTCTCGATGCACTCATACCCGCGATCGATATGGTAAACGCGGGAAACGACCGTTTCGCCTGCTGCTGCCATGCCCGCCAACACTAACACCGCCCCGGCACGTAGGTCTGACGCCATCACCGGCGCGCCGCTGAGCTTGGGAACCCCACGCACCACTGCCCTGTTTTCCTCAATGCGGATGTCCGCCCTCATGCGGTTGAGCTCACTGGCATGCATGAACCGATCGGCGAAGATACTTTCCGTGATGATGCTAATGCCTGGCGTGATACTGAGGAGTCCCATCATCTGCGCTTGCATATCGGTCGGGAAACTCGGATATGTGGCTGTCGGCACATCAACGGCTTGTAGTGGCCGCGGCGTTGTCACGCGAACTCCATCATCCGCCCAATCCAGTTGAACACCCACCTCAACTAATTTTTCGGATACAGCTTCAAGGTGTTGAGGAACCGCATTCTTCACGAAGACATCCCCCTTTGTCATTGCGCCCGCGACCATAAATGTCCCGGCTTCAATGCGATCCGCGATGACGGTATAATCTACGCCGCGCAGTTGCCTGACGCCATGTATCTTCAAGGTAGGCGTTCCTATGCCTTCGATATCCGCTCCCATGGCATTCAGAAAATTCGCCAGGTCAGCGACCTCCGGCTCACAGGCGGCGCCGCGAATAATCGTCGTGCCTTCCGCCAATGTTGCCGCCATCATGACGTTGGCTGTCGCACCGACGCTGGATCCGTGCCGCCCCCTCAGGTACATCTCTGCGCCAACCAACCGATCCGCGTGCGCAATGATATAGCCGCCCTCAATCTGAATTTTTGCGCCGAGAGATGCTAACCCTTTCAGGTGCAGATCTATCGGACGCGGGCCAATCGCACAGCCGCCGGGGAAGGAAACTTTGGCGATTCCTAAACGGGCGACGAGGGGACCCAGCACATAGATGGACGCTCTCATCTTCCGGACTAAGTCGTAGGGGGCTTCATAGGCAATCCGCTGACTCGGCTCGATGTAGAGCGTTGAATTCTTGAACTTTGTCGTTGCCCCCAGCACTTCAAGCACGGCAGACAACGTATCAACGTCCTTAAGGTTGGGAACATTGTGGATGGCACTTGCACCGTCTGCCAGAATTGCGGCTGCAACCGCAATCGGGAGTGTCGCGTTCTTGGAACCACTCACTGAGATTGTGCCTTCGAGTCTTTTGCCGCCGTTGATGATCAGTTTATCCATGGTACATTCTCCTCCAGACTTCAGAATCAATTCGCGGTCCGTATACGCATTAACGGTGCCAGGTCACCATCCGTTTCGCTGAAGGGGTTCCGCTGACGCGAGCACGGCGGTTTGATGTGTCAAAACCACCCCATGTCATGAGGATGCCTCACTGAACTGACTGGCCAAACCGATGTTCAAAACGCTTACTCACTTCATTCCAGGATTCCGCCATCGATTTTTGCTTGCCGCGCCGTAACAGATCGGCGTTTTTCTACTGCCCTCTTGAAGCCGCTAAGGAAGATATGACGCATAATTCGACACGGAACTATTATACCATTTTTATTTTTGGTTTTTACTGGAAAAAAGACTTGACACGACTTTCAAAATGTGAGAAAATATAGCTGCTCCGTTAAGGAAGTACGTCTGTTTGTAATTTTTTGAGTGGGCCATAATGAGCCCCGTTCTTTTTTGACCTAAGTATGTGAAAAATTTCACAAGCGTATATTCAGTAATTTTATTCCTGCTGTCATTAGTAGATTTCGCAAGGAAATACGTCTCCATCTAAGAATGCTAATTGATTACCTACCAATACTGCTATTACTGGTTTTTGCCGTCGGTTTTGCGTGCATAAATCTCGCCTTGACGCATCTGATTGGCCCAAAGAACCCCACCCGATCCAAACTCTCCGTTTACGAATCTGGCGTTCAGCCCATCGGGAATACCCGGCAGCGATTTTCGATCCGGTTTGATCTGATTGCCATGCTCTTCATCATCTTCGATATTGAAGTGGTGTTCCTTTACCCCTGGGCGATTGTCTTTAAGAAATTCACGGCAACCAGCGGCTCTTTTATTTTAATTGAAATGTTAGTTTTTATCGGTATCCTCTTTTTAGGTTATCTTTATGCCTGGAAGAAAGGTGGTTTATCATGGGATTAGAAAGTAAACTTGGCGATAATATATTTACCACCACCGTTGACAAGTTTGTCAATTGGGGTCGAAAAAATTCGCTTTGGCCAATGCCTTTTGGCACTGCCTGTTGCGCCATTGAAATGATGGCGGCCTTAGCATCCAAGTTCGATCTTTCACGCTTCGGTGCGGAGGTGATTCGGTTTTCGCCACGCCAGTCAGATCTGCTAATTGTTTCAGGACGCATTTCCCTTAAGATGATGCCCGTTTTGAAAAAAATCTATGATCAGATGCCGGAACCCAAATGGGTCATATCGATGGGCGCCTGTGCCTCCAGTGGCGGTGTTTTCGATACCTATACCTTGATACAAGGCGTTGACCAGTTTATTCCCGTTGATGTTTACATTCCAGGGTGTCCGCCACGTCCCGAAGATCTCATTGATGCCGTGATACACATTCAACAGATTGTCGATCAAGAGAGCGTTTCGAAGAAAAGAATGGAAAAAAGAGCGATTGCCGGTTCCAGAGGATAGCCCTGATGAGCGAAGAAAAAGAGGAAACCCCGGAAGAGCAACAGCCGCTTGTCGTGCAAAAGGCACAAGAGAAGTACTCCGATGCCATTCTTGAGGTCTCGGACGCAAGAGGTGAACTGACAATCGTTGTGCGCAAAGATGTCATCCATGGATTGATGGAGTTCCTGAAAAACAGTCCAGAACTTGTCTACGACTATCTTGTTGATGTAACGGCGGTTGATTACTCGTTAATGGAAGATGTTCTCACGAAATACGATTACGCGAGGTTCATGGTCGTTTATCATCTGTATTCACACAAAAACAGAGCTCGCCTGCGCGTCAAAGTGCCCGTCCATGAAAAGGAGCTCCATATTCCATCCATGGCGTCACTGTGGCGGGCTGCAAACTGGTTGGAGCGGGAAACCTATGATATGTTTGGGATTACCTTTGACAATCACCCAGACCTGCGTCGAATTCTGATGCCCGATGATTATGAAGGCCATCCGCTTCGTAAGGACTATCCGTTGCGTGGTCGCGGTGAACGGGAAAGTTTCAACTTTGAACGCCAAAACGCTTAAGTAAGTTCCAATTAGTTCTTTCGACTTTCTCTTGGACTCGCTACAAACGGGCTGGCAGCCTGCTTTCCAAGAAAATGGAACTCATTTTTTGGAACTTACTTAACAGAATCCGCCTGATGAAACCGATTTTCCAATTCGTGTGAGGAGAGGAGTGAAACAGATGCGCACAGATCCAGATCGCGTCGTTGGCGAACCGATGACGCTGAACTTTGGGCCACAGCACCCGGCGACTCACGGCACACTGAGAATCGTCGTAGAGCTCGATGGTGAGACCATCGTGAAGGCGACACCTCATATCGGTTATCTACATACCGGTTTTGAAAAACTGGGTGAGCACCAGGACTATAATCAGTTCATTGTCGTGACCGATCGCATGAACTACCTCTCGCCGCTTTCTAACAACTTCGGTTACGTGCTTGCCGTTGAGAAGTTGATGGATATCCGTGTCCCTAAGCGCTGTGAATACATTCGCGTGATTCTTGCTGAACTCTCGCGTATTGCCGATCACCTGATCTGGCTCGGTATGGGAGCGCTGGATCTCGGTGCATTTACGGTGATGTTATACGGTTTTGAAGAGCGCGAGAAGTTGTACAGCATCTTTGAGAAAACGACCGGTGCCCGTTTGACAACCAGCTACACCCGCGTTGGTGGACTCTTGCGAGACCTATATGATGGATTTGAAGCAGATGTTCGGCAGTTCTTGAGCGGCCTTCCAAAGGCGCTGAAAGAGGTGCATACGCTGCTGACTCGAAACCGGATCTGGATGGATCGAACCAAAAGTGTTGGGTATATGTCGGCGGAAGACGCGATTGATTACGGTTTTACAGGCCCCTGTCTTCGCGCCTCCGGCGTGGAATGGGATCTGCGCAAAGCCGAACCGTACTCCTCTTATGAAGACTTCGATTTTGAGATCCCCGTTGGCGCCAATGGCGATGTCTATGATCGCTATCTGGTGCGCATGGAAGAGATGGTTCAGAGTGCCCGAATTGTTCAGCAAGCGCTCGACAACCTGCCTGACGGGCCGGTGAATGTGGATGACTACAAGATTGTGCTGCCATCAAAAGAAGATGCTTATGGGAATATTGAAGGCCTCATCCACCACTTTAAGATCCTTATGGACGGGCATGGTGTTCAACCGCCCGCGGGCGAAGTCTATTGTGCTACGGAGTCACCCAATGGGGAATTGGGCTTTTATATCGTCAGCGACGGCAGCGGTAAGGCGTATCGGATTCGTATTCGTCCGCCGAGTTTTGCGAACTTTCAGGCGGTGCCTCACATGATTGAGGGCGGTATGATATCAGACATCGTCGCCGTATTGGGGAGTCTGAACATCGTCGCCGGAGAATTGGACCGGTGAGCGATTCAGTACAGATTCACACGAATGCAGAATACTGAGACGCTTGAGAATTGATAATTTGAATTGGCAATGGGGGATGGGGGTTAAAATGCCATTTGAATTCTCAGAAGAAAACAGACGAGAATTTGAAAAGTTGATTCCGCGGTATCCGGTGAAAGAAGCCGTAATGCTTCCTACGCTGCACCTGGCGCAGCGACAAGCGGGCTATATTAGCCCAGAGGTGATGGAGTATGTCGCTGGACTCCTGGAAGTTCCGGTGATGAAAGTCAAGGATGTACTGACGTTCTATCCCATGTTCTTCGAGGAGCCGGTCGGGAAATATGTCATCCGCGTATGTCATACGTTGCCCTGTGCGCTGGCAGATTGTAAGTTGGTGCTAGAACATATCAAACAGAAACTCAATACGGATGTTGCCGCTGAAACAGACCTCGCCAAGGGAACAACGCCTGATGGAAAATTTACCTTGCTAAAAGCGGAATGTCTTGCATCTTGCGATGTTGCCCCCGTGATGATGGTCAACGACGACCTGTACAAAAACCTTACCCCCCAAAAGGTTGATGAGATTCTGGATAGCTTAGCGTAAAGGTTGGAGATGGCTCATGATCCAAGAAAGACGTATTCTCTATGAACATTTAGATGTACCCGATATCGCCAGGTTTGACGTGTTTCGTCAGTATGATGGCTATAAACGCTTCGAGAAAGCCATTCGAGAGCACGAACCTCAAGAAATTGCCGACATGGTCATGCAATCGGGATTGAAGGGGCGTGGAGGCGCCGGATTTTCAACCGGTCTAAAATGGAGTTTTGTCCCTAGAGATATTGAGCCACGCTACCTTTGTTGCAATGCTGATGAGAGTGAGCCCGGTACCTTTAGCAATCGGTATCTCTTGGAGAAGAATCCGCACCTGCTCATTGAAGGCATACTCATCTGTTGCTATGCCATGGGAATTGAGACCGCGTATGTCTACATTCGTGGCGAATTTACCCTCGGCAAGCGAATGCTCGATGCGGCGATCGAAGAAGCATATCAGCAGGGCTATCTCGGTAAAGATATCCTGGGCACCGGTTTCAATTTGGACATTTACAGCCATGCAGGCGCCGGCGCATACATCTGCGGTGAAGAGACAGGATTGATTGAATCACTTGAGGGAAAACGGGGACAACCGCGTGTAAGACCGCCATTTCCCGCTGTTGCTGGCGTATTCGGTAAACCGACGGTGGTACAAAATGTAGAAACGTTGTGCAATCTGCCGTTCCTGATGCAGCACGGTGTGGAATGGTATACAAGCATCGGTAGGACTTACGGAGATACGCGGTTTGATCCGCCGAAGCCAGACCTCAATACGGGAACAAAGCTTTATTGCATCAGCGGGGATGTGAACAAGCCGGGGGTCTATGAACTAGATCTCGGCTTGACTTGCGATGAGTTAATAGAGGTTGCCGGTGGCCTCAAAGGTGAACGTGTGAAGGCGGTCATCCCCGGCGGGAGTTCCGCACCGATCCTCACGCACTACGAGCTCGATTGTCGCCTGGATTTCACCGCGCTGACATTGGCGAAATCGATGCTTGGTTCCGGCGGAATTATCGTCATGAACGAAACACGGTGCATTGTCGATTGCCTCCTGAATATTATGAAGTTTTATGCGCATGAATCGTGCGGACAATGTACGCCGTGCCGTTGGGGAACACCTTGGGTGAGAGACATTGTGGATCGGATCGAACACGGTGAAGGACGACAGACAACCGTTACGCGCCCAAGGTTTGGCATCACGGCAAACGGCAGGTGGGGCGATACCGGCGAAACGGAAGAGATTTACGAAGACCTGAATCTCCTGGAGAGTGTGGCAAACAACATCGCGAATGTAGACACGATGACGTGGAACACAATCTGCGTCTTCGGAATCGCCGTCTCGTGGCCTGCCGTGAGCTATATGCGAAAAT
>JAPUIP010000602.1 GCA_027296925.1 Candidatus Poribacteria bacterium
CACTTTACATCATAACGCCGTATCTGTGGATTGTGTTGGTCAGTTTCATGCACGAACGCGAAGCGACCCAACTCCATTGGATACCACGAGAACCGACGATGGAAAACTACAAAATGTACTTTCGTGTGCACAGCGGGAGTGCAGAGGTGGGCGCCGCGACCGCTAGGCAGTTTCCGCGCGCAATTGCAAACAGCCTCATCATCGGCGGCTCGGTGATGTTTATCAATCTGTTTTTCGGATCGCTGGCAGCGTATGCGCTCGCGCGGGTGAATTTCGGCGGCAACCTTGCGCTGCTGCTATTCTATATCGGCTCGCGCAGCGTCCCCGGCGTGGCAATCATGATTCCGATGTACCTCGTCATCCGCCGCTATGGATTGCTGGACACCCATCTTGCGGTCATCCTTGCCCACTCAACCTTTACGCTGCCTTTCACCATCTGGATTCTCAAGGGTTATTTCCAGACCGTGCCGCTCGACCTGGAACGCGCCGCAAGGGTCGATGGCTGCAGCCGCATCGGTGCGTTATTCCGCGTCTTCCTGCCAGTGACCGCTCCCGGCATGGTGGCGGTGGGCATCTTCTCGTTTATTGCTTCGTGGGGTGAGTTCCTATTTGCGCTGTTGTTCACTTCCACGATCTTCTCTAAGCCGGTGACCGTGCTTGCCTCCGATTTTGCGCAGGAGTTGCAGATTGACTTCACCATCATTGCTGCGGGCGGGGTTCTGGTGGTGCTGTTGCCAGTTGTTTTGGCCTTCATCTTCCAGCGGTATATCATTCACGGTATCGGTGGCGCGGTGACAGGTTGAGAGAGCAGCGTGACATGACGCAAATTTTTTGGATTTTCTGAGGAAGGAAGAGATATTCTGTGGCAAAAGTTGGTCTTGAGCATCTTACGAAAAGCTTTGGGGACGTCGTTGCGGTGGACAGTCTGGACCTGGAAATTGCGGATCGCGAGTTTCTGACTTTGCTCGGCCCATCGGGGTGCGGTAAGACGACGACGTTGAACATCATCGCGGGACTGGAAGTGCCAACGAGCGGACACGTGTTCTTCGATGATGACGATGTAACGGATGTGTCGCCCGAACGACGCGATATTGCAATGGTCTTTCAAACTTACGCGCTATACCCTCACATGCGGGTCTATGATAACATCGCCTTTGGTTTGCGGATGCGACAGACGCCGCGTGATGAAATTGAGCGTGGTGTGCAGGCGGTAGCCAAGACGATGGAGATTGACCACTTGCTCAAACGAAAACCGCGTGAACTCAGCGGCGGACAGCGGCAGCGAGTGGCACTGGCACGTGCCATCGTCCGCGATCCACGGGTATTCTTGCTTGACGAACCCCTGTCGAATCTGGACGCAAAATTGCGCGTGACCATGCGCACCGAACTCAAGCGGCTGCATGCCCAACTGGAAAAGACGTTCGTCTATGTCACGCACGATCAGGCGGAATCGCTGATCATGTCCGATCGGATTGCGGTACTCAATCTGGGCAAACTGCAGCAACTGGGCACGCCTGAAGAAATCTACAATCAGCCCGCCAATGCGTTTATCGCCGGCTTCGTCGGTAGTCCACCGATGAACTTCTTCGAGGGGATGTTACAAAACAATGGGGGCGAAGGATGGCAGGTGAAGGGTTCGGGATTTGCCTGTGAGTTTACACCGGAAGCGGCGCGTCGTCTCGTTACAAATACTGCCAGGGAGGTACAACTTGGCATTCGCCCGGAAGATATTGAAGTATTGCCTGCCGACCCGCCTACCGCTCACGCCACCGTTGTGGTGCGTGAACCGTTGGGCAGCGATCTGTTTCTGACAATGGAAGTCAACGGCACGACCTTCAAAGCACGGACTCACCCTGACGCTCGGATCGATCGCGGCGATCGCGTCGCTGTTCGTTTTATTCCCACGAAGGTGCACCTGTTTGAACGGACGACAGGCACGACACTGCTTGAGCCGGCATAGCGTTCTATTGAGGTGTTGACCGCCGGATGGATGCTTTTTCGCCGTCCGAACGGTTCGCGGCTTTCCCAGCTTACTGAATGTATGCCGCGTCCAAAAATGTTTGGTGTTGACTGAAACTGTATAGTATGGTATAGTTGCCGGGAAATTTTACAGATGTGATAACTATCCTTCGACTATGCTCAATTCTAAGCACCTTGCTGGCGATCAAAATGAAAAAACCGGGACCCGATCAGGATTACTATAAGATTCTAGGAATCAATCGAGATGCAACAATCCTTGACATTGAGGCGGCTTGGCAGAAGAAACAGCGTGAGTACGACCCAGGTAAACTCCACGGGTTGGGGGATAAATTGCGCGAATGTGCAGAGGCAGAAATGGAGCGGATCCACGCCGCTTACGAGACATTGAAGCATCCAGAAAAGCGAAAGGAATATAACCGAATGCTTGCCGATGGTGCTGGCAAGCTCACAGAACCCACCCAAGTGACCCAACGGGAAAAAACTATGAGTAGAAAAGCTGCAACCGCAAATGATCGAGCCATCGAACATTGGCAGCAAAGTCGCTTTGAAGAGGCGATTGCGCAGTGGGAGGAGGCTGTTCAGCACAACCCAAATATTGCAGAGATACATCACAACCTTGGAAACGCTTATGCGCATCAAGGCAACATCGAAAGCGCAGTTGAATCGCTGAAGCGGGCTATTTCCATCGATCCGTCCCTGCTTGAGGCATATAACAAATTGGGATGCATCTACTACCGGCAGGGAAATCTAGATCTGGCATACGCAAGCTGGAATCTGGCGTTGAAGGTCGATCCGAACTTTAAAGAGGCCCTTCACAATATCAAGCTGATCCAGAACGTCACTCAGTTTGATGTAGATAGTGAAATTCCCACTTATCAGCATATCACAAAGGAAGGCGCAGAGCAAAGCGGCAGCGCGGGTGACGACGACAAGCCGACATGGAAAGACCGAATCCGTCAAGGCTTGGCGAAGTTTCGAATAAAATAAAACCCCGCCCCTTCAGTTCTGTTTTCCATTTTTCATTGCTGAGCATGTTTTTCCGCGTGGATAGCCCTCGGTAATTATGAAAAGGGTTTTTTGCGCTGTCTGTCGATTTCTGAGCACAAAAAAAGACCCCTGCGGCGGGGGCCGAAGGGGCCGTTCGAGCGTGATATCCAGCACTTCGGCCTTACCGAAGTACTGGTAGAAGCGGATCGGCTATAATATAACACACTTGCAGGTTGGATGCAAGGCAAAATTGAAGCATTTCCCAAAAAACACCCTCTTAGCCCCCAAGCAGTTAATTCATTTCCCCGACGCGCTTCCATTCAAAACAGCGGACCTGCCGGTCCGAACTGATTTGCTCTAATTCCGGCATTTTCTCCAGACAACGATCGGTTGCAAATTTGCATCGCGGCGCAAACCGGCAGCCCGTGGGCATCTGCGTTGCCTCCGGAACACTCCCCTCAATCGTCGCCAGGCGTTGTACGTCGCCTATCAATTTTGGCACAGCGCGCAGCAACCCTCGGCTGTAGGGGTGGTAAGCATTCTCAAATAGCTCTGTTACACTTGCGCTCTCCACAATTTGCCCCGCGTACATCACCAACACGCGATGTGCCGTCTCCGCGATGACCCCGAGGTCGTGCGTAATCAATAACACGCCCATGCCCATTTCGTCCTGAAGTTTACGAATCAGATCGAGGATCTGTGCCTGAATCGTGACATCGAGCGCCGTCGTGGGTTCGTCCGCAATGAGCAGCGATGGCTGACAGGCGATTGCCATTGCAATCATGACGCGTTGACGCATGCCGCCACTCATCTGGTGCGGGTAATTGTGCACGCGCTCCTGTGGGGAAGGGATGCCCACAGCGGCAAGGGCTTCGATGCTTTTTTGCCAGGCGCGCTTTTTATCCACACGGTGATGAAGCCGAATCGCCTCTGCAATCTGATCGCCGACAGTGAACACCGGGTTGAGCGAGGTCATCGGCTCTTGAAAGATAATCGAGATCTCGTTTCCACGAACTGCTCGCATTTCGGATTCCTTTAATGTCAGCAGGTTGCGATCTTTCAGCCAGATTTCCCCGGCCACAATTCGCCCGGCAGGTTGTGGGACAAGGCGCAGAATCGAAAGTGCGGTCATACTTTTGCCGCACCCAGATTCGCCGACAATGCCGAGTGTCTCACCCGCATCCAGTGTGAAGCTTACACCATCAACAGCGGGAACAATCCCGTCATCGGTATGAAAATAGGTTTTCAAATCGGTCACGCGAAGGAGCATGGGACAACCTCATCGTGCTTTCAATGATGTTTGGTAAATGTTACTCAATCGCTTTCGGTTGTGTCAAGGCATACCTCAGCACAACGTTTGGGTAGCGAATTCATAGATTTAGGCTTGCCCTTTTTCATTCTTCGCTTGCAAGTGAGCGATATTTTTGGTATACTCAATCCGCCGCACAAAGAAAAACGAGCAAATTTAGGAATACCCAGGTTTATTCTTCACGGTGGTCTATGTGTTCAACCCGGACGAGGCAAAGCAGATGGCGACGGCCGGCGCCGACGTAATCATTGCCCACATGGGCACGACGGTCGGTGGGACGATTGGCGCCGAAACTGCACCCGACTTGAAAGACGCCGCAAAGCGTGTGTAGAGAATTTGCGACGCCGCATTCAGCGTCAATGAAAGCGTCATCTGTCTATCTCACGGTGGACCGATTGCCACGGCAAAAGAGGCTGCGTATCTCAACCAGCACACAAGCACTGTTGGGTTTGTCGGCGCGTCAAGCATCGAACGGTTTGCGTGTGAATCCAGCATTCCTCAAGTAACAGCGTCTTTCAAAAAGATTCCGTTAAGCTAAAATGCAAAGGGAGGATCATGGGTTCTTGGAGTCGTAACTTTCGGTTGTTGGCGTGTGCTGTTTTTGGTACAGGTGTGTTTTTTGGAGTTCAATTCTCACTTTTCCATAATTTTATCGTCGAGCGAATCGGTATTGAAGCCCATCAGTTAGGCTACATGGAAGCCTTTCGGGAAGTCCCTGGCTTTCTCAACGCGGTCTTTATCGCGGTCATGATGTATTTCGCGCCGCCGATCCTTGCCGGGCTCTCCCTCATCGTGATGGGGCTTGGCTTGGCATTGTACGCGCAAGCAAACAGTTTTTGGGCAGTCCTCATCTATTCATTTGTATGGAGCATCGGATTTCACGCATGGATTCCGTTGCGGAGCACGATGGCGCTTGCCTACTCCGAGGGAGAGGAGAAGGGAAAATGGCTCGGCAGTTTGCGAAGCATCGAAAGTGTTGCGATGTTAGCGGCGATTGTTTTATGTAAGTTTGCCGTGGATGTGTTAGAATTTGGTGGGCTATTTCAAGTGGGCGGCGTGGCTGTCGCCATCGGCGGTGTTGCGTTGATGTTCGCCTCACGTCAGTTGCAGACCGAGCAAGAAGATCGCTTTGTGCTGAGAAAACGCTACTGGCTCTACTATCTACTGTCCTTCCTGCAAGGGTGCCGCAGACAGATCTTTATTACCTTCGCGGTTTTCGCCCTCGTGAAAGAGTATGGCACCAATAGGGACATAATTATTACGCTCATCCTGATTAATCAGGTCGTCGTTTTTTTATTTTCTCCATTGATAGGGCACCTTGTGGACAAATTCGGCGAGCGCATTATGTTGAGCACCAGCTACTTCGGTTTAATCTTCGTATTCATCGGATATGCACTGTTGAAAAACCCCCATCATTTATATATCCTCTACTGCGTTGATAATTTTCTGTTTGTCGGTGGAATTGCGATGACGACTTACGTGAACAAGATTGCGCCGAAAAGCGAGCTCAAACCAACGCTTGCGATGGGCGTCACTATGAACCATGTTGCTGCGGTGACCGCACCATTGGTCGGTGGTCTGGTATGGATGAAACTCGGCTACGAAGTGATTTTTATCAGTGGGGCGGTTGCCGCGTTCATCACCCTCATTGTTACGCAATGGATGAAGGTCCAACCGGCGCTTATCGACACGGCACCTGAACCGATTGGTGATTAGACGCTCCAAAAATTGTAACCCCGCATGAGGTCTCACGTTTTACGCATTAACGCCATACATTTTTCTCAAGTTATTGCCCAGATTTACCGACTGTATCATAAATTCTGATAATCACGATCACTTGGAGAGTTTACTATGCCTAAATCACTAATCGTTGTTGAGTCTCCTGCGAAGGCAAAGACGATTAAAAAATTTCTCGGTCGAAATTATACGGTGAAAGCCTCTATGGGGCATATTCGTGATTTGCCGGCAAAGAAGTTGGGCGTGGACATTGAAAATGGATTTACACCGGAATACACCACGATCCGCGGAAAAGGGAAAGTCATCAAGGAATTGCAGACCGCAGCCAGGGGTGTTGACGCGATCTACCTCGCTGCGGATGCGGATCGGGAAGGTGAGGCGATCTGTTGGCACCTCGCCGAGGCGCTTAAGAAATCCAAGAAACCGATCTATCGCATTACCTACAACGAAATTACGAAGGGGGCAATCCAAGCGTCGATTAAGCAACCCGGCGAGATTAATCAAGCGCTGATGGACGCCCAACAAGCGCGACGCATTCTGGATCGATTGGTCGGTTATCAAATCAGCCCGATTCTTTGGCGGAATGTGAAACCGGGATTAAGCGCCGGACGTGTGCAATCTGTCGCTGTGCGACTCATTTGTGAACGGGAGGCGGAGAGCGAAGCCTTCGTCCCCCAAGAATACTGGACGATAACCGCGAATCTGAAAGGGAAAAATCCGCCGCCGTTTGACGCCAAGCTGCTTCAAATCGAATCAGAGAAGGGCTCGATTAGCACCTATGGATTTACGATTGACGAAGCACGCGCAAACGCGATTGTTGAAGACGCGAAACCCAAACCGTTTATCGTTAAAAATATCCAGAAGCGGGAACGCAAGCGGAGGCCCGTTCCGCCATTCATCACGAGTACTTTGCAGCAGGAAGCCGCCCGCAAACTCCGGTTCACCACAAAACGCACGATGGCGATTGCCCAGCAACTTTATGAAGGTCTAGAGATTGGCACAGAGGGCTCCGTCGGTTTAATTACATATATGCGTACCGACTCAACGCGAGTCGCGGACGAAGCACTCAAGGAAGCGCGGGCATACATTAAAGAAACTTACGGTGCAGATTATCTGCCGGCGCGGGCGGTGCGCTACAAGACCAAGAAAGGCGCCCAAGATGCGCACGAAGCGGTGCGTCCGACCGGTACGGCGCGGACACCCGAGTCGTTGAAATCTTACCTGAGCCCAGAGCAGTATCGATTGTATGATCTCATTTGGAAACGGTTTGTTGCCAGCCAGATGAACCCGGCCGTTTTGGATGTGACGACAATCGACATTTCCGCTGAGAAATATCTGTTCCGTGCAACCGGATCGATCCTCAAGTTCGATGGCTTCATGATTGTCTACATGGAAGGGAGCGACGATAGCCACACACAGAATGGTGGGGAGGATGAAGCGGACACACGCCTGCCTGTGCTAGAGATTGGCGAACGACTGGATCTACGCAAATTGACACCCAAACAACATTTCACGCAACCGCCGCCTCGGTATTCTGACGCGACCCTTGTCAAAGCAATGGAGGAAAAGGGGATCGGTCGTCCAAGCACTTACGCGACGATCATTTCGACAATTCAGGATCGAGGGTACGTCGTCAGGGAAGAGAGGCGTTTCATCCCGACGGATATTGGCAAACTCGTCAACCAATTGCTGATTAAAGGCTTTCCCGATATTCTCGATGTGAAGTTCACCGCAAAGATGGAAGATCAGCTCGACGAGATTGCAGACGGAAAATCGCAGTGGGTCGGCGTCTTGAGCGCGTTTTATCAGCCTTTTCGTCGCGCTTTAGAAGCGGCTCCGGACGTGATGTACGAAGCACGCAAGGCGATGGAGGAAGAATCTGATGAAGTCTGCGAAAAATGCGGCAGCAACATGATCATCAAGTGGGGCCGGTATGGTCGCTTCCTCGGCTGCTCGAATTATCCGGAATGCAGCAACATCAAGCGTTTGCACGCAGAAGACGCCCCGCCCGTGGAAGATGAACCGACCGATGAGATCTGCGACAAGTGTGGCAGTCCCATGATCATTAAGACCAGTCGCGCCGGAGGGCGATTCATTGCCTGTACGGGCTATCCAAAGTGCAAGAACGCGAAGCCGATTAACATCGGCGTCGATTGTCCGGAAAAGGGGTGCGGCGGTTATCTTGGTGAGCGTCGCAGCAGACGGGGTAAGGTTTTCTACGGTTGCAGCAACTACCCGGATTGCAATTTTGTCCTCTGGTATAAGCCGACACCCAAAACCTGTCCCCAGTGCCAAGCGCCCTTCTTACTCGAAAAAGCGACGAAAACGAAGGGGAATCATCTTGCCTGCCACAATAAAGAATGTGGTTATACGAAGCCGTTACACGATGATGGTGAGTGAATTCCTCAACATATCCCGTTTCATGGCTCACGCCTGACGCATCACGTTTGCCGTTAAAATGGTCCAAATTTATAAAGTCTCCATGAGTTATAAGAAGGACATTGAGATCCTTCGCGAAATCAGCTTTGAAGTGCAAAAAGGGGAGTTTGTGTTTTTGGTCGGCCCAAGTGGGGCAGGCAAGACAACGATACTTCGCCTCCTGTACCGTGAACTTGCTCCGACTGCGGGCGAAATTATTATCGCCGGAAAAAATCTTGCCAAAATTGCCCGTTCACAAATTCCCTACCTGCGTCGGAACATGGGGATTGTCTTTCAGGATTTTAAGCTGCTTTCCAATAAAACGGTCCAGGAAAACATCGCCCTCGCTATGAAAGTGACGGGGGCAAAGCG
>JAPUIP010000603.1 GCA_027296925.1 Candidatus Poribacteria bacterium
AATGGGGAAAATCTTTCGGAAGTTAATCTGCTCCATTGGAGGGATTGAATGACAATTAACTGGCAATTGCTGATGCCGGAACTCATCGTTATCTGCACATTTGTGCTCGTGATGATTTTAGATCTGTTCGACTCGCTACAAAAATCGTTCCTCGCCTGGCTCGCGATTGTCGGCGCTGCGATTGCGTTGTACGTTTCCGTTCAGATGCTCGGAGCAGGAACAGATGAAACCCAATTCAATGGTATGCTCCGGGTGGATAAGTACTCCCTGTTTTTCAACGTCATCTTCCTCGTCTCCACCATTCTGACGGTGTTAATCTCGATGAGCTATTTGGGACGAGAGGACAGACGGCAGGGGGAATATTACCTGCTAATTCTGTTGGCGACACTGGGCATGATGTTGATGGCCGCCGGCAATGAGTTGATTGTTGTTTTCCTCGGATTAGAGCTGATGTCGTTATCGCTTTATATTCTGGCTGGTTACTTCCGCAGGAGCATGGCGTCAAGCGAAGCCGGCATGAAATATCTGTTGCTCGGTGCCTTTGCGAGTGGCTTTTTCCTCTACGGGATTGCGCTGATTTATGGCGGCGCCGGGACAACAAATGTGCCTCAGATTGCTTCCGCACTCACCGCAGATACAAAGCCGCCGCTACTGCTCGCTGGTATGTTCTTGCTGGTTGTCGGATTTGGCTTCAAGGTTGCTCTGGTTCCATTTCACCAGTGGGCGCCCGATGTTTATGAAGGCGCACCCACTTCGATTGCGGCCTTTATCTCAGCCGGGCCGAAGGCAGCGGGATTTGCCGCTTTCTTTCGGATCTTCATGGAAGCTTTGCAGAGCCTGCAACCGGAATGGATCGCAGTCGTCACGATTCTTGCTGTGCTCACGATGACCGTCGGGAACCTGGTTGCCATCGCCCAGCGAAATATCAAACGGATGCTCGCCTATTCGAGTATCGCCCACGCCGGATACGTGCTGATTGGATTGGCAGCCGCAAACAAAGACGGCATCTCCAGTGCGATGCTTTATCTGCTCATCTACTGCGTTATGAATATCGGTGCCTTTGGCGCGGTCATCTTGGCGAGGACAGAAGATGGCGAAAGCCTGATGATTTCCGACTATGCCGGGCTCGGTTTCAGAAAACCGTTGCTCGCCTTATTCATGACGGTGATGCTACTATCCCTTGCTGGGTTTCCACCGACGGCGGGCTTCGTCGGCAAATTTTACATTTTCCGATCCGCGGTTGAAGCCGGACAGATTTGGCTGGTGATTATCGGCGCCATCAACACAGCAATCTCCGCGTTCTACTACCTCCGCGTCGTTGTAACAATGTACATGAGAGAGCCGGAAGAAGAACTCGACTTTCTCACTTATCCAGGCTCGCTTGTTTTTGCCCTGGTGCTGGCGGCAATTGGGGTATTGCTCATTGGCGTTTTACCATCATACTTCCTGAACCCGGCCCAAATCAGCACGTTCTTGTAGGCACGCCAAAATGGGTAAATTCACACGGAGCAGTAATGATTGGAATAGTCTTGACTTGGCTTCAATCGGTATCACCCTTGTGCTTGCGATTGGTATCGGTTCGGGATTGGGTTGGTGGATTGGCGGTAAATTGGGCAACCAATCGGTCGGTTTAATTATCGGTTTTATTTTAGGGACCGCAGCAGGATTTACGGAGATGTTTCGTGCAGTCTCGCGGTGGAATCGGCGAATGGAACGTAGTGAACGCACAGATCGAACCGATATAAAAGATTCGGACGAGGATTCGCCAAATGGTTGAACGCGGGCTCTTTGAAGTTGAGGATCGATTCTTACAGCAAGTCTATCGTTTAACGACAATCCTGGCGCTGATTGCAACGGCAATTCTCTGGGCGGTTTACGGTTTGCCAGGCGGCTTGAGTTTTGCCATCGGCAGTCTTTTCAGCCTGAGTGCGATTTTGTCGCTAGAGTTCGTCATACGCCGTATGGTCAAGCCCGGCGGTTCGCCACGGGCAAAGCGTTGGCTGGGGTTCATTGCGTTAGGAAAATACACAGTGATCTTCGCCGGGTTCTATTTCCTGATGAAAGCAAATTGGCTGAATGTTTATGCGCTTGCTGCCGGCGTTGGGCTGGTTCAAGTTGTGATAATCTTGAAAGCAGTCGGCATGATGATAGGCATCCTGTTCAAAAGTAATACAACAGAGGATAATTGACTGGGCAAAAATGACGAAAGCATTCTCTTTATTACTTTCCATCTTTTTTCTATCGACCATCGCTTTCAATGTGGGCATCACCGCGGAAACGGCGCATGATGCGCACGGTGAGGCTGAACATGAGGATAGTGGTGGCGAGCACCTTCACTATTCCTGGTTGCATCCACTGTCAAAGATTATACCGGTTCCAACGCCAACCCGTTGGCAACAGCCCGACTTGATTCTCAACGCCTACTTCGTGGTGTTGATTATCTGCGTGTTCTTTATCCTAGTGACACGAAAGATGAAGCGAATCCCCGAAGGTAAGGGACAAACACTTCTTGAGTTATTCGTTGGCGGGCTGATCGATTTCTTTGGCGGAATCTTGGGGGAACACGGTAGGAAATATGTGCCGTTTGTCGGATCTTATTTTATCTTTATCCTGTTCTTAAACTATCTTGGCCTCATACCCGGTTTTCAATCACCGACGGCGGATCTGAACACGACGCTTGCCCTTGGAGTCACTGCACTCATCGGTGTTCAGATTATCGCGATTAAGGAAAATGGGGTCATTGGATATCTGAAGCACTTCGTCGGTGATCCGCTTTGGTTGGGGCCTCTCATGTTTCCACTGCACATTATCGGCGAATTCGCGCGCGCCGGTTCTCTGGCAATCCGACTTTTCGGAAACATATTCGGTGAGGAATCAGTCATTATCAAGCTGACGCTGCTAGGGCTCGCTGTTCCAGCAATCGCAGGAAAAATCCCGTGGTTGCCAATCCAGGTCCCAATGATGTTTTTTGGTTTATTCGGTGGTTTTCTGCAAGCGCTTGTTTTCTCAATGCTCACTTCAATCTACATAGTCACATTTCTAGATCACGGCGATGAGGGGCACGGCACGGAAGCCCACCATTGACAATTGGCAGTTTCAATTTTCAATTTTATTAAGGAGGAACATTCATGATTTATCTGGCGGTTTTGGCGTTTGGAGTGGCACTTGGTTTGCCAATTGCGGTTATTGCCGCGTCAACTGCACAAGGAAAAGCAACAAGCACTGCTCTTGAAGGTATTGCACGGCAGCCTGAAGCGGCGTCCACAATTCAGGCAGCGATGATCATCGGCTTGGCGCTCATTGAGTCGCTCGTAATCTACTCGCTGCTTATCTTCTTCCTGCTAATGGGAAAACTCCCGGACGTGACTCCCCCCGAAGGCGAAACAATAAGCCCTCTTGAGAAGATTATCCAAGCGAATGCCCAAGGGCGACAAGGTGGAGAAAGATAAAAATCAAACGTGAAACGTAATGTCGATCAGGATGATTACTCATTGCGTTTCACACATTACACGACAAATCATCATGAAAAAATATTGGCTTTTTATTTCCGCAATTTGCATAAGTCGCTTGATGAGCCCAATAACTGCGTTTGCCGCTGAAGCTGGTGGCGATGGTCTGTTAGGAGCAATCGGAATCGATCCGATGGCAGTTATTCTTCAAGCGCTGGGTTTTCTCATTGTTCTGCTGGTGCTATGGAAATTCGTCTTTGGTCGTGTCGGCGGACTTTTGGAAGAACGGCAGAATGACATCGCCTCTCGGATGGACAAACTCGAGGCGGATCAACGTGAACTCGATCGATTGACCGCCGAAACCCAGCAAAGACTGAATGAGATCGGCGCTGAATCGCAAGCCAAGATCCAAGCCGCAATCGAAGAGGGCAATGCTGAGCGCCAGAACATTCTCAATCAAGCTCGCCAAGATGCTGCGGCTGAACTTGAAAGGGCACGTGACGAGATTCAGCGAGAAAAAGAGGAAGCCATTCTCGAACTGCGCGGAATCGTGGCAGAAATCGCGATTGATGCAGCGAGCAAGATCATCGATCAGACACTCGACGTTGAGGGACACCGCCACATCATTGATGAATCGATTCGTCGTATCCCTGATGCACCACTACGTTCGCAGTAACCCCCTCCTGATTGTCCCCTCGCATCCGAAACCTAGGAGAGAATACACGCGATGAGAGAAAGTCGCATTGCCAAACCGTATGCGAAAGCATTGTATGATGCCGCAGCAGAGCAAAACGCCCTAGATCGCATCGTCGCAGACGCGAATCGGCTCATCGAATTGACGAAAGAATCGACGGACTTTGATCAGTTTATTAGAAACCCAATCCTATCGCCTCAATTCAAGAGCGAGATTTTTCAGCAACTTTTGTCGGAAATACTCGAACCCCTCTCGCTCAATTTTTTACTCCTACTTGCCTTAAAACAACGCGAGAGATTTCTACTTGCCATTTTACAAGCATTTCTCGAGATTGTGGATCTGAAAGCCGGGCGTGTCGTTGCTCAGGTGACATCGGCCGTCCCTCTGACTGATGGACAACAGGAGAGTCTCGTGAATCAACTGAGCACTTATTCAGGCAAGCAGGCGAGGCTTGAATTGGCAATAGAACCTGAGATTAAGGGTGGGGTTATTGTTCGATTGGGGGATACGGTATTCGATGG
>JAPUIP010000604.1 GCA_027296925.1 Candidatus Poribacteria bacterium
AGCCTAAGCGTAAAACATAACTAAGGATGCAGCGATGCAGAAATTCAGATGGATGCTTGCATCTTCGCATCCTAGGAATGGGTACCAAATAGCTTTGTCATCACTTCGGCAAGCTCCCCTCAAAGTTCGGGATAAATTACCCGTTATGGAATCCCGAGCTTCGAGGGAGGGTATCCCGTGGGGTAAAGGATCTCTAATCCAGAGAGATTCTTCGTCGGGGAGCTCCTCAGAATGACAAATGTAGGAGTTATTCAATCGCTATTCCTTATTCCCGATTTGTCCGTTCACCAATTTTCTAAAGCAACACTGCTTTCAAAGACTCGATTAAACCCGCCGGCGGGTCAAACGGAAGTTCAACGGGGGCATGTGTCAGCGCACTGTGGTAAATCCCCAAAATAACATTGAACTCTGCCAGCGACTGCGGCAGATGGGTTGGATGCACTTTATTCTCATCATCAAGCCAATCGAACATCGCTTCGGTGAGTCCTGCCTGTCCTAAGACATCCTGTTCACCGTAATCATGTTCTCCATGCTCATATCCACTCTCCGGTATACCGCGCTCCCAACCAGCCATCCACCAGTGGACAAATCCCCGTGTCCCGAAGACACAGACCCGTTTGTGCATAAACACGGATTCACTCTCGCTGATTTCCGGGGCGCCTTCGGTACCGAATGTGACCAGGGCCCGAACTCCATTTGCGTAGGTAATGGAAGCTGTGGCATGGTCGGGGGAAGGCTGCGCTGAATCCAGATGCTGCCCTCCTGATACTTGACCGAAGACCTTGACCGGGCGCGAATTGTCGATGTATGAAGATACAAGCTGAAGCACATGCGGCCCCTGATCAATCGGCGTCGAACGTGCGCTGGCGTCGATAAACTTGATGTCCCCAATCCTTCCGGCGGCGAGATCGCGTTTTAATTCCAGATTCGGTGGGTGAAAATTAAGTTGCGTGTTCACTGCGAATTTGGTGTTGGTATTTTGGGATAATTCCTTCAACTGACGCCAATCTTCTCCCATCACCGCAATCGGCTTTTCAACAATTGCGGCCGGCACTCCGTGTTCCGAGGCAATATTCATCAATGGATAACGAATCAACTGATTTGTTCCGCGCAGAACAGGCGCCGTGACGATATGCAGCAAGTCGGGACGTTCCTTATCCAACATCTCATGGATGTCGGTGTAGCGTTTCTCGATGGCAAAATCGTCTCCGAAGGCGTTGAGAAGCTGTTCATTCATATCGCAGAGCGCCACAATCTCACCGCGTTTGACGTGCTCGTAGGCATGGGCGTGTGCGCGCGCCCTTCCACCACAACCCAAAAATGCACATTTATACATGCGAAATCTCCTTACCTATAAAATTGCGAAACATCATCATGTGTCGTCATCGCGTTTTATTACAGAACTGATTGAAACTTTTCAGAAGAGTCAGGACGCAGATGAACGCTGATTTTCAGAATCCATCAGAGACGATAGCGACAAAATGGCACCGACGCGATTGCCTGCCCGGCGGGGGTTGCGTAAGACTGTGGTCCAATTGATGTTTCCGTTTTGATCTGTGTATATCTGCGTGAATCTGCGTTCGGCACAGACAAATCGCCACAAAAGTTTCAATGACCTCACAGAACCCCCAACTCCTCCCAATGAACGACGCGATTCGCTTCGGCAGACCGATATGCGCCTTCCATCATTGCCATCGTCTTCAGATTGTCCTGACCACTGTTGGGCGGTTCCCGATCCGCTTCAATCGCATCTAAAAGGTCAGCGAGGCACATATACGTTACCACCTCCATCGAAGCGTTGGTCGCAGGGATAACACGAACGGGTTCGGATATTCCGGTTTCATAAACTCGCAATTCCGCCCCTGTGATTTCAAGGCTCCCCTCGTCACAGTCGAGAATCGGCGGGATGGCTGTTCGGCGGTGGCTACCAAAACTCTCCGTCAGCGAAGCCACGCAACCATTCTGAAAGCGGATGGTCAGGCTCGTATGCGTTTCACCGCGTCCATCAATGAGGGGAGACTTGGAGGTTTGGCAGTAGATCGTTTCGGGCAGGTCATCGAGCATCCAGCGGTAGCCGTCAAACCAGTGGATGGTCATGATTGCCATCACGCGACGTTCACGTTCGGCGCGCCAGCCACGGTCCTGGCGAGTGCCGAGCAGGAGATGTGTCAGGTGACGCGGCTGCCCCAGGGGCAAATCAGCGAGGTATTGGCGGGCGGTGTCAAAACCGTGCAGGTAGCGAAAGTTCTGTCCAACGGCGATCCGTCTGTTGTTTGCCTCAGCGCAGGCGACGATGGCTCGCGCTTCGTCCAGGGTTTCGGCAAACGGCTTGTCGGCAATCACGTGCACGCCGGCTTCAAGCAGTGGCTGAATGACCGCCTGGCGAACAGGCGTGGCTGTCGTCACAGATGCGACCTCAAAGTCCGCCTGTTGGATGAGATCTTCAACGCTTTGATAATGGGCGGGGATGTTAAACTGGTTCGCGGCGCGTTGTACATTTTCAGGGTTGATGTCGCAAGCGGCAACAATATCAACCCGTTCGGGGTGTTTGCTGAAAGCGGCTAACGTCGCCCTTCCCCTATTGCCTACACCAACTTGAGCGATTCTGAATCTTTTCACAGCGTTCCTCTCTCCACCGTTCCAAAAGTGGGATAGATTGTAGCACAGAAATGTAAAGTTGACAATCGAAATAGTGAGGAAATCTCCATCGCTTCCTTTGACAGTTGTCCCCAATTTTTGCTATAATCAACAATTGTATCGGGAACGGAAGTCATTACGTCGGCAACTACGAACCGAAGTACCACTATTTTCCACTGCACTATAAGGACGGAAACTGGAAGTTCAGGTATGTGGGAGGAGAGATTGATTATATGTTGGTTTGGCGGCTGGACGCGCAACACGAGGCGGTAAAAGCGTTAGCAAAAGATTATGAACGGATTCATGAAACCGAGCAGTTGAAGCTCTTTCGGCGCCGCTCAAAATCGCGCCATCGCAACACACGCGCCTCGGATTGAAAGGCAGGGTCGGCATTGAGATATCAACGGAATGTGATCATCGCGCTTGCTTTAATGATTGTCCTTTTCATCATCGGGGTGATTGGATATTGGTTTATCGAAAAAGGCAACCCTCACGAACGGTGGACGCTGCTTGATGCGATTTACATGACCGTGATTACATTGACGACGGTGGGGTACGGGGATTACAATATGTCCGACGCAGGGAAGCTCTTCACCGTTGCGTTGCTGATCGTGGGGATCGGCGTCTTTGCATATAGCGTCAGTGTTGCGACCGCCTTCATCGTCGAGGGGCAATTACAGGAGATTTATCGGAGAAGAAAGATGGAGAGATTAATTGAGAAGCTTTCAAACCACTATATTATCTGCGGTACTGGCGATACCGGTGTTCATGCCCTCGATGAAATGATCCAAATGAACGTGAACCTCGTCGTCATCGAGAGGGAAGAGGAACGCATTAATCATCTGCTCGAAACGCGAGATTTCTTGTATGTGCTAGGCGACGCAACTGAGGATGAAGTGCTGATTCGTGCCGGCGTCGAACGCGCGCGAGGACTGATCACTTCTCTCTCGACCGATCAAGATAATCTCTTCGTGGTCTTATCCGCAAAACAACTGAATCCAAATCTGAGGGTGGTCTCCAAAGCTGTGGAAGACACTTCGCTCGTCAAGCTCCAAAAGGCGGGAGCAGATGAGGTGGTCTTGCCGGATCAGAGCGGGGGGATTCGGTTGGCAGCGGGGGTGACCCGTCCCATTGTGGTCGCTTTTTTGGACATCATGCTCAAATCTCAAGTGACAACTCGCTTCGCTGAATCTGTCATCCAATCCGGATCGGATTTGGTGGGACAAACCTTGAGTCAGGCCCACATACCGGATCGGACGGGATTGGTTCTTGTCGCCGTTCATGATCGGCAGGGAAAGTTTATCTATAACCCGTCCGGTCGGTTAATATTGAATGTGGGTGATGCCCTCATTGTCATCGCCGATAACGAACAATTACAGCGTTTGAACAAATTAACGGGGGATATGCTGTGAGCCCGCGTATGTAATACTGGATTAGGCATGCTGTTTCCCATTTGAAGTGTTCGATAAGCCCCCCTCTGCCTCTCCCCCCAAAGTTGGAGGGAGACGGGGTCGCCCAGACAGAGAGGGGGGCGAAACGGCTGTACTAAATGGGAAGTTTCAATCCTGAGTCGGTATAAGGCGCTACCGAAACTGGATCTAAAAATGAGAGAAAGACGTGTCGTGACGGCGTTCCTAGAAAGTGGTGGGAAAATTCTCATCCTCAAGCGCAGCGGCAAGGTCAGCACGTATACGCATCACTGGGCAGGGGTGAGTGGCTCGATAGCGGGTGATGAATCCCCTGATGCGCGCGTGCGAAAAGAGATCGAAGAAGAGACGGGACTTCCCCCCGAAGCCGTTCAATTTATCAGAAAAGGGAAACCGCTGCGAGTTGAAGACGGGGATACGCTTTGGACGGTTTACCCGTTCCTCTACCATGTTCCAGAGCCGGAGCAGATTCGCACCGATTGGGAACACGTCGAAAAGCGGTGGATTGCGCCAGACGCGCTCGCGGCCTACCAAACGGTTCCAAATCTCAAGGACACCTTGGATCGCGTCTACTTGGAGGAAGCGGTCGCAGCGCCGATCGCTGACATCGAAGCGGATCGGGAGCACGGCGCAGCAGAGCTGGCTTCAATGGCGCTGGAGGTCTTGAAAAAAGCAGTGGAGCAAGAGTCGCTTCAGGGCCCAGAAGAATGCTTTGCACATTTATCCAATGTCGGCTGGCACCTGCGCAACGTGAGACCGAGCATGACCCCATTAACAAACGCAATCGCGTTCGTGCTGTATCACGCCAAGCAGCGCCTATCTCAAGCAAAGGGAATTACTGATTTTCGGAAAAACGTCGCGACAATCGTCGATCAATACCGGACGAATTCCCGGAATGCGGCTCAAGTCATCGCTCAGAATGCACACGCCTTGCTCTCCGATAAGACGACGATTTTGACGCATAGCTATAGTTCGACGGTCGTGGAGGCAATCTTGGGGGTATGCCAGCAGGATTTGCACATTATCGTCACAGAAGCCAGACCATTAAACGAAGGCATCAAAACGGCAAAACGACTGTCCAAGAAATATCCGGTCACGCTCATCACCGATGCGCAGGCGGGTTACTTTATGCAACAGGCGGATGTGGTACTCATCGGTGCGGACACCATACTTCCCGACGGGGCTGTGGTCAACAAGGCGGGCACTTACCTCATTGCGCTCGCTGCGCAGAAGCAAAACGTACCGGTATACGCCCTCTGCCAAACCGATAAATTCCACACCGAAGGCGCGATTGCGTTGGAAGAGAAGGAAAGTCGGGAAATCATTTCAGAGGCGTTGCCAGATGTAACTGTCAGGAATATCTATTTTGAGCTTACACCAGCAGAATTGATCAATGGAATTGTAACGGAGAGAGGCATCATGAAGTCGACGGATGTTCTGTCCTTCGTTGAACAGATGGAAAATTACGTAAAAGTGTGGGAATAGCGCAGAGAAAACGGGGATGATATAATGAAGTCCGATCTCGCTGACTTTCTGGCGCGGCATAAAATCCGGGTTGAGGATTCCGTGGTCTGGGGAAACTTATCGCTCCGCATCACCAGCTACCTCGGCAATGAACAGCCACCGCTGGAATACATCACGTCTGTACGGAGTCTAGTTTTCCGCGACAATTCAGTTCTCGTCGTTCGGAATCCAGATGAGACTCATATCATCCCCGGTGGACGATGTGAAGTCGGTGAGACGCTTGAGGAAACCCTCCGTCGCGAAGTCCTGAAAGAAGCGGGCTGGACAATCAGGGAGATTTCGATGCTCGGATTTATGCACTTTCACCATCTGAACCCCAAACCGCCGGGCTATAAGTATCCCCATCCAGACTTTATCCAACTGATCTATACCGCACAAGCAGATCAATTTATGCCTGAAGCCAGACGCAGTGGGGACTATGAGATTGAGTCAGATTTCCATTCTGTGGACGCGGTCAAAGTGTTCAACCTCTCTTCGGGGCAACGGCTTTATCTCAACGCTGCCAAGACGAAATCAGGGGTATGCCAAGTTCTCAGCGAAAAAAGATCGGAGGTTTTCCAATGATTGTCGAAAAAATGGGAGAAGAGAGGGGGCAGGAAGTTCAAGCGCAACCGACGGTTGATGTTGAAAATACGAAGAAGCCCACACCGCCTCCACTGAAGCATGGGGCTCGGCTGACGCAGAAGGAGTTTGAGCGACGCTATGACGCCATGCCCGACTTGAAAAAGGCTGAATTGATTGAAGGAGTTGTCTATATGCCATCACCGGCGCGAATGGATATTCACAGCAGACCCCATGCGTATATCATAACCTGGCTCGGTACGTACTGCGCGGCAACACCAGGCACTGATTTTGGCGACAACGCCACAGTTCGCCTTGCCTCCGATGGCGATGAACCACAACCTGACGCCTTGTTGCGTATTGATGTGACCCCGGGCGGGAATTCTAGAATCAGTGATGACGGTTATGTCGAAGGCACGCCGGAATTGATTGTCGAAATTTCAGGCACAAGCGCGGATTACGACCTGCATGACAAATTGGAGGTCTATCGCCGCAACGGGGTGATGGAGTACATTGTTTGGCAAACCGAAGACAGACGACTCGACTGGTTTCGGCTTGTCGAGGAACAATATGTCCCACGGGTGCCGGACGCGAATTGTACCATCGAGAGTCAAGCCTTTCCCGGCTTGCGCCTGGCAGTGAGGGCACTGCTGGAAGGCAATCTGGGGATGGTCTTATTCGAATTGCAGAAGGGGCTGAAAACTGACGGGCATGCTGCGTTTGTCGAACAACTGTCGAATATGATCGCAACAGTCGGATGAAACAGATCCGCGGCAACACGTCCGCATATCGAAACCAAGCGAAATTAAAGTCATTATGAACGTCCAAGAAATCCTGTTATCTGAATACGGAAATGCGTCCAGTATCCCTTCTCCCGTCAACCGAATGATGACGGCTTTTGCCGGTGATTTTCGGGATGGCTACGATGTGAATCTTGGCGCGGGTTACGTGAACGAAAGAACGATTCCCCGCCAGTTGATTGAACTCGCCTATCGGGAAGTGCTGGCTCAGCCCGAAAAATATCGGGCGGCGCTCAATTATGGCGGCCCGCACGGCTCTCACAATCTGATTGAATCGATTCGAAGATTCTACATCGACAATCGCGTCGGTGGACTCACGGACTCGATACTGCGCGAGAAAGAGATTCTCATTGGGGCCAACGGCGCGACGAGCTTGCTGGAAGGGGTTGCCCACCTGCTGCCGCCGGGTATCGTTATCACCTCCGATCCGATGTACTATATTTACTGTAATTACCTCGAAAGGGTTGGCTTCCGGGTGGTTACAATACCCGAAGACGAAAATGGGATTCAAACAGATCTGTTAAGAGAAAGGCTCGAAAAACTCGGCGATGAAAAAAGTGAGATCCAATGCTTCTACATCGTCACGATTAATAATCCAACGAGCGTCATACTCTCAAATACGCGGCGAAGAGAACTGGTTGAGATCGCAACCCGGCTGTCCCGCGAGCTCGGCAGGAAAATTCCACTGTTTTTTGACAAGGCCTACGAAGACCTCATTCACGACCCAATGGTCGAGCGGCCTACATCCGGATTTCTCTATGACGAAATTGGGATTGTTTACGAGATTGGTACGCTATCGAAGATTTTGGCGCCGGGGCTACGGATCGGCTACCTGATCGGGGATGATGGCCCGTTTCTACGCGCGATGATTCAACGCACGAGTGATGTAGGGTTTAGCGCGCCGTTGATCAACCAGGAGATTGCGAGCTATCTGTTAGACCACCATATCCGGGAACAGATTGAGAAGGTCAATCGCGGGTATCGAGACAAAGCGCGGCGGGTGAAAGCGTGGATCGAGCAGTTGTTGGGCGATGCGGTCCTAGAGTACCGGGGCGGTCAAGCGGGATTTTACTTCTATTTCACGCTGGATGACGTTGAGACGCACGAAAGTTCACCGTTCTTCAATTTCCTGACGCGATCAACTGGCAATGAGGAAATTGATGGTTCGCCAAACTCTCGACACCCACGAGTCGTCTACATCCCCGGCGAACACTGCATTCATCCAAAGGGTGACATGGTTCAGGTTGGGAAAAGGCAACTCCGGTTGTCTTACGGATTTGAGGATCTCGACCGCATCCGAGCGGCGCTCAGCTTTATGCGTGAAGCGATATCCTACTGCGAGACGAGAGGAAAATGAACCCCAGATACATAACCCGCTTTCTGCTTCTTGTACTGTTTTTCGTAGCTGCCGGTTGTGGGAAGCAAGAGGAGGCCAAGCGACCTCCAGATACACAGCGCAGCACGAATCAGGATGAATCCGCGCCACAGATTGACGCGGAGATGGTGTTGATTCCGGCAGGAGAATTCCAGATGGGTAGCGGTGCCGGCGCCCCTGATGAACAGCCGGTCCACGCGGTCTACCTCGATGTGTTTTACATTGACAGGCATGAAGTGACGGTTGGGCAATACAGGCAGTTTGTCAACGCGACCGAACATCCGCCTCCCGACTGGGGCGAGGTCGCCCGATATTCCGAGACGGACCAACACCCGATAGTTTTCGTCAGTTGGTATGACGCGATGGCTTACGCAAAATGGGCGGGAAAAACGCTGCCTACGGAGGCGCAGTGGGAATATGCGGCACGGGGTGGCTTAACCGGACAGACCTATCCGTGGGGCGATGACCCCTGTGACGCCACGAAGGCAAATTACGAGGATTCGGAGCTCGGAAAAACGATGCCGGTGGGGTCGTATCCGGAAAACGGATACGGTCTGCAAGACATGGTCGGCAATGTCTGGGAGTGGTGCATGGACGAGTATGTCCCGTATTTCTACGCAACGAGTCCAAAAGACAACCCGGTGTCGGGTGGACAAATCGCACTTCTCGACGATAGTTTCAAAAATGTAGAGACTCGACGTGTGGTTCGCGGCGGTGGGTGGGATGCCGTTTCACGACGGCTACGTGTCGCGCATCGCGACGGCAACGGGCCGCGGGGCAAGGTTGACAGCCTCGGATTTCGTTGCGCACGCCGGGTGCTGCCATAGAAAATCACCTAACCTTTGAAAGGTTTGAGCCCCTTCAAAGGTTAAGCGATTATGTGACTTGCGATGGCCTCAGCTACACGAGCCGAGAGGATATTCTAAAGTGCTACTTACTGTGAGCGCGCAATCCAGCCGCTTTGCACTTTGAATATTTTGTGCCGCACAGTCAGTCGTAACAGAACTGTTTGTCGAGGTCCTTGGCAACAAAGAAGTCGCCCCCGTGACCACAGTAATGCACTTGGGTATCCGCGCCGGGAAGCGGTGCATTGAGATAGAAAGCAGGTTTCAGTTTGGCGTCGATATCACTTCCAGAAGGCTCTGTCGGTTTCTCCACAACCTCGGTGCCATTCTTTATATACGATGTTTTCTCAGCGGTAAATCCGATGAGCTCATAACTTCCAAAATTTCCGCCTTTGAACTGATCGGGCACCTTGATGGTAAACTTTCCCTTCTTTTTGCCGCCGGTCTCGACCTGCAGCCAACCCACCGGCCCGAGATATTCCGATTTTTGGTTGACAGTATCGTGTACCCATGCGAAAATGGAACGACGACCCTGAGGCATCTTTAACCCGATATAAGTGCCTCTGAATTCGTTTTTCTCTTCATCGTATATGATGGTTCCTTTCGGACCAATATCCTTCTTAAAATCATAACCGTCGATGAGCAGGCTGCCGTACATTTGCTGAACTTCGTGCTTCTGTCCCGTCTGGCTTCCAACGGTGAGTGCGTAACCGCACGCAACAGCAACCAGCCCCAACGTCAACAACATTCTCTTCATGGGTAACTCCTTCTGTTGAATGAAAAAGCAAAATAGTTGGAACAGACCATTTGTAATCTACCGTAACACAAGCGTTGCATTATTGTATCATGAAACAACAACCATGCCAAATCGAAATGACCGTGCGAAACAGGAAACAGTAACAAGGAGGAAAAATATAGCATGTCAACTTCAACAAGTGCAATACTGGGGCTCGTTTTCTTGGGTCTAGCTAATGCCTCAGTCTTCCTGATGTACAAACTCTGGGGTTATCCCTTCAATCATGAAACCCATACCAGCGAAGCACCTCCGCTGATGATACTGATACATCGTCTCATCGGCTATGCGTATGCGATACTCTATGTCTTCATGATGTGGCACATGGTACCCCGCCTGTGGAATTACCAGATTGAACTTCCACCGCGCACAGTGGCGCATCTGATGCTTGGCATGACAATTGGCGTTATTCTCTTAGTCAAGATTGCCATTCTCCGTTTCTTCAGGCATTTCGAGGAAGCGATGCCGTATCTTGGAACGACGCTGCTGTTGTGTACCTACCTATTGATTGGTCTATCTGTGCCTTTCACCCTCCGGGAACGTGCCCTGCGGATGAGTGAAAAGATCTTCAGCGATTCGGGTCTCCAGAGGACACGCCGGCTTTTGACAACTGCGGGATTGCCCGGTGAAGCACCGCTGGATCAACTGGCTTCCCGGCGAAAACTGCGCGACGGGCAGGCTGTTCTGTTGCGGAAATGCGTCCAGTGCCACGATTTGCGAACCATCCTGATACGCCCGCGAACCCCATCGGATTGGGTACGAACGGTCAATCGGATGGCAATCAAACCGGTAATTGGGCAACCGATTACCGAAGAGGATCAGTGGACAGTGACGACATATCTGATTGCGATTACGCCGGACCTGCAAAATTCAGTGAAGGAACAGCGAAAACAGAAGATGCAGGCGAGCCAGGCACAAATCGCTTTACGAGCCGCTTCCATCTCGAATCCTAATGTCGTTCAGAATCCCGATGCCGTCATTCAAAACCCTGACGCCGTTATCCAAAATCCCGATATGGCTATCATTCAGAGCCCCGATGAAGGTAGTTATGACCCGGATGCCGCAAGGGAGCTTTTTGAGATTACCTGTTCCCAATGCCATCCCCTCTCAGATGTTGATGACGCCCCACCAACATCTGAGGGGGAAACCGGAGAACTCATTGCTCGCATGATCGAAAATGGGCTTTTCATTCTGGAGGAGGATATCGAGATTGTCGCTCTGTATCTGAACGAAACGTACGTCCGGCAGTAGATTGGCTCAGATTGCGTAGCGGGAGGCGAAATGCAAATTGCATGGCACCAAACTTGAGAGCCGTCGGGCAGGAAGTTAAGGAGAAACCAGCGTATGAAATCTGCAATGACACATATCTTGGAAGCACTACACAGAGAGAAAAAGGTCGACAGACAGGAAGTCAGCGAAGCGGCTTATCGACTCTATTTCAATCTCCATCCTGAGCTAAAACTGGAAGGTATTCTGACTTTGTACCTGAGCGATGGAATCTCAATCAGCAGAGCAGCAGAGCTTTTGGGGATTACAGTTCTAGAATTTAAGGAATTGCTTGCAACCAAAAATATCGTGCGGAAAACAGAAGGGAAACCTACGAATCAGATGGATGCAAGATAGAGGATGTATTCAGTCAATGAACAGTATCGCAGATACCGATATTCTGAGTGCCTTTGCAAAGGCAGAAGGAACTGAATTCCTCATTCGGTTGTTCGATAGTGTATTCATTTCTCCGTCCATCCTTGCTGAACTGTCTGTTGCCACCTGAATGGGCCTTGCATTCATAGGCTCGCAAGAGCAATCATTCCACGTCGCACCCACAAAATTGAGATACATGTCGGCGCCCAGTGTCACTTTACCGGCCCGATCAGCTTTTTCAGTGCCCCTTCCATTTCGTCGGGGCTAAATCCCCTCGGACCTTTGTCGCCTTTATAAGCAATTTTTCCACTCTTGTCCACGACATACAGACGATCGGGCCAACCGCCATAGTGCCGCTCCGCATGGTCATCCATACTATCAACGACCATCGGAATTGAAAGTTCAAGTGCTTTAGCAGATAACCGGGCAACTTCAAAGCGCTCTGCTTCCGTCGTGGGCTGCGCAATCTGGATGCCTTCTCTATCGTTTTTCCCCAGCCGCCATCCATCAACCGGGTGTGCTTCGCGGATGTAAACCACATAGAAGTCAGCCCCGTCCTCATACCGTTGGTATATCTCTTCCAGCGTCCCAACCTGGGCACGGAACGGCGGTCATGTGTAGCTGCCGAAGATTAACACAACGGGCCTCTTTCCTTTAGAATCCGATAGCGTGACTGTTCCTTTACCATCCAAGGTCTTCAGGGTAAAGTCGGGGGCAGTATCCCCCACTTTGATTTTTACATCTTGTCGAAACATTGCTCTCCCTCGTTTTCTCGCCTTGTGTCGATGGGGCGCCGGTCGATCCTCTGCAATACCGGCGAAAGTGATGATCAAAAGCCCGGCAAAACACGCTGCGCAAAGCCATTTCATTTTCATTGCAAAATTCCTCCGTTATGCTATAATACGTGAAGCGTAATCAGACATTCGCGTTCACTGACCAAGTCTGATACCTGATGCCTACCCAATTAGACAGGCTATTGCCCCAATTTGTTCGATACAATTGATGGATACAAAAGAGATTCTGAAAAAGATCCGCCGAATCGAGATTTCCACCAGTCGGCTCGTCAATCATATCTTCGCCGGGGAATACGAGAGTGTTTTCAAGGGTAGAGGTATGGAGTTCGACGAGGTACGTGAGTACCAGCCCGGCGACGAGATCCGCACGATTGACTGGAATGTGACCGCACGGATGGGGCAGCCGTATATCAAGAAGTATGTCGAAGAACGCGAGTTGGTGATGATGCTCCTTGTTGATACCAGCGCCTCCGCTGATTTCGGTACACACCAGCAGACGAAGGCGGAAATCGCAGCGGAGATTTCCGCGTTGCTCGCTTTTTCTGCCATCAAGAATAATGATAAAGTGGGCTTAATCTGCTTTACGGACGACGTCGAACTGTTCGTTCCGCCACGCAAGGGCAAAAAGCACGTTCTCCGTGTCGTCCGGGAGATTCTCTATTTCGAGCCACATCAGCGGACAACGAATCTCAACGCTGCGCTGGAGTATGTTGACCGTGTCCTCCGACGCCGGAGTGTCGTGTTCCTGATCTCTGACTTCAAAGATCACGGATACGAAAAACACTTGCAGGTGACCAGCAAGCGACATGACCTGATCGCGATTACCATCGAGGATGCGCGGGAAGAAGTCTTGCCTGATGTGGGACTCATTGAACTGGAGGACGCGGAAACAGGAGAGGTCATCCTCCTGGACACACGGGATGTGAGAACCCGAGAGATGTATCGCCAACTCAACCAAAACGCGATTGAAGCCCGTCGAAAGTACTTCCGATCCAACAAGATCGATAGCATCGAAATTCGGACGGATCGTTCCTACGTCGAACCGCTGATCCGTTTTTTCCAACAACGCGCCGCGCGGGAATCGTTTTGAGGCGAATTTGTATCCCTCCGTCTCGTATCATTCGGAGCGGGGCGTTTACCAATAGTCAGATCGAATCGCCTGCGGCGGTGTCCGATCGAAGGAGGAATCCGGAGCGAGCTCAAACGCGAAGCCGATTGGCGATGTGATAGCTTCGGTTAGGGCATTTTCTTGCTTTCGCATAAATCCGTTCCTTCTATTCCAGCGGAATCGTCAGAGAGATTTTCTTATTCTCCCTGAGCACTTGAATCGGCAGTGTATCGCCGGACTGATAGTTGAGTTTGATCCAAAGGTTAAGTTGCGAATGGCTCATCGCCTCTGTTTTGCCATCGACCTCAACGATAATATCGCCGTTTTGGAGCCCTGCCTGTTTCGCCTCCTGACTCGGAATCCACTTCGTTTCGAGGGCTAAAGCATGCGGCGCCAGTCCAAGCTGCTCCTTTTTTTCAACCGAGAGCTCGGGCGCCCAAACCCTCAATTTCGGCCGAATACTCCACATCGAACCGCGCCAGGAAATATCGGACTTTTTCCAATCACCGCTGAGAGAAAGGGTTTTCGTGAGAGGAGATCCATCACGCTTGACCTCGATCTGAAGTTCCGCCGTTGTCGGCAGATTGTGGAGCACCCACTGCATATCCGCTTGAGAGATGATCGGCTGTCCATTCATGGTGTGAATGACGTCGCCGGCCTCCAGCCCAGCGTGCGCAGCAGGAGAATCTTCAATCACCTGCGCAACGGTGTTTCCTGAATCTACATGGATTTGCATCCCAATATTGTCAGGCATTGGGTAGACCCAGAGCGAGTCTTGATCGAACGCCTCTTCATCATAAGCGGTTTCGCGCCAACCGTCGTAGATGTTATGGCAGTGGATGCAGTTTTCCCGACTGGTCGGCTTCATCAACTGCTCCTGAAACTGTCTCTGAAGTGCGGGGATTTCCAGGGTGGTTTTCCATCGCGGCTCCGAACCACGCTTTCCGGCGAGGCTTGCTTTATTGGCCGGATAATTCTGATGGAGTTCCAATGCACGTCGCATTGCATGCTTGAGCGACGCCATCGAGTTATGCGCCATTGCGCCAGCGACAGATCTACTGCCGTAGCGACCGTAGATGGTGCCGTCGGGGTTCATGAAAAACGCGGCCCAAGTGAGATCGTAGTCGAACTGGAATTGCGAAAGATCTGCGTTTTTCATCTGCACAATGCGGACGTTCACAAACTGTTTCTGTAGTTCTTTAATCTCCGAATCTTGACGGACAACCTGCCCGTCGAAGGCTTTGCAGTCCCGTCACGGCACTCAGCGGAAGAGGACAAACAGGGGTTTGCCGCTCTCCTTTGCCTGTGCGATGCCCTGCTGGAGATCGTCATAGATCCAGTCACTGCCGACCTCGAGGTCTTCGAGATTCTTCTGCAAATCCCCCGCATCCTGCTGCGCAACGAGATTCAGAGAAATCAGATATAGTGCAAGCGCAGCGATTGAAATGATGTAGTTTTTCCATCGGTTTGCTTTTTTACACTTCATTGTTTCCTCCTGAAACTAAGGTTGATTTAAGATCACTTTTGTCACTTCTTCAGGCGTTAATCTCCTATCCCCATCCGTATCGTAGACCTCAAATTGACTCTGTAACTGTTTGATTTTGTCCTGATCCGTGTCGGAAAAAAAAGACAAAAACTGACTTTGGATGACTTTATTCAGTTCTCTTCTCGTCAACCTACTCCCCCAGGAGCCAATTGCACGCAGAACAGACTGAATCAGTGCCTCTGCCTGTTTTTCGGCGACCTCCGGGTCTATACTGGGCACATTGGATTCTTCCACTTCCCGGTCTTCGGACGCTTTGTCATCATCTGACGCAGAACCATCATCGCTGCTGACTTCTCTATGGCGGAAATCGTAAACTTTGATTCCCTCCTGGTCATAGACGTTCATCAGCATTAACACATCCTCCAGGAATGGCTGATGTTGGTCGTTGTGCGTGATGACATAGCGAATGTTATACTCACCAAGCATTGCGAGTGCGTCATCAATCTGATCGCTTGGCGGAGGCGTCCCGCCGCGCATGAGTGTCGCGATGATGGGCGTTTCCTCTAAAAAGTCTGAAGCCTTCTGGGGTAAGCGGGAGACATGACCACCGACAATCGGTTTTTTATGAATCGTTGCATAATAGAGCGTCAGTGGCCCGGTAGGGAGATCGATCACCCCGTACTCGTCCGGATCATCGGCGAGCTGGCGATAATACTGCGGGACATCAACCGTAGTGGTTGCATAGGGTATGGCGAGGTATTCGGCGCAGATCAAGATGCCAGTGAGAGTGACAGAAAGAATCTCCAGTCCTGACATTCGCCAGTGCACCTGAATCAATCTTGCGCGTTCTGTTTCTGGATGGGGGTAGAAACTCAGCCATTCGTTTGTACCGGGGAGGTAGATCGCAATCAGGTCAAACACCGCGTAAGCAGTCAGAATTGCCATGCAGAATTTGAGCATGACATCGAATCGTCCGGGCACGCCGGCAAATGAGAAGAAAGGAAGGTAGTTGTGAAACAGCAGATAGGGCAACGGGAAGCGAATCTGCGCCCCCGCAACCGTCAGATAGGGGCCCAGCGCCATCAACCAGAAGAACGCGCCGGCGACCCCCCAAAAGTGAGATTGCGGAATGCGCACCAGGGCATAAATCGAAAGCCCAAAAGCGATATATCCCAGAAAATTGGAATTTTCTGCCCTGTTGCCCGACCATTTCGACCAGACGCTTTTGAACCACATGCCACTCGGCACGAAAAAGCTCGTGACATCCGCCGAATCGATTTCTGGATTGGGCGCACCGGTGAACTCCTGTGTGAACTTCGCAAAAATCATCCGTCCCGTTAACGGGGACATGACGATAAACAATAGCAGCAACATCACCACCAGGCGATTCAGGACACCGCTTTCAAGAAAAGCCTTGCGTTGAACGATCAAGCCGTAGATGACGAAAATCGCTGTGAAAAAGAGCGCGTAGATCAGGTAGTACCAGGAACATAGGGTGGTCAAAATCAGGAATACAGTTGCCAGAAGTGTGTTTCGGGTGCCGCCCTCGCGAAATATCTTAAACAGATAAAGGACAAAAAACGGCATCCATTCCATCGCGACCAGTTGGAGGTGTCCAAGCCCGTGCGCAAAATGGTATGGGCTGAAGGTATAGATAATCCCGGCGATAAATGCCGCCAGCCTGTGGCCGATTAGATATTGCGCGAAGAAATACATCCCCACTCCTGACATGATGAACGAAAACACGGCCACCAGATTGTAGGCCACTTTCATCCCGAACATGAACTGGAGTGGAATAGAGATCAAACCGTTAAATGGACTGAGGCTTTGAAACAGGAGGGTTACACCGTTGGGATAATGCAGGTGTGAGGTGCTGTATGGATCGGTTAGCCGCTCGGTCAACGCCGTTTTGAGCCACCACATATTCCAGATGTTTTGGAATCCGTCGCCACCATCCCCCATGAAATGAGTTGAGAATCGCAAGATGACCGGATAGGTAAGAATTAAAGTGAGTAACGTATACGCGGCGAATACGAGCGCAAATTCTTTAATTTTCCCAGAGCCATCGGTCATTTTCTCCTGAATGACACTGTTATTTATGTTTCTTGACATGTGCATTTCCGGAAACTCACACCGGACTTTTTTTGGCAGTAGACACTAATGGCTTGTCAACTTTGAACTGATGGATGATTTTGTAGCGGCGCACCTGTGTGCGCCCAGTAGCAGATACTCGCCTCCCGTATAGCAGGACAAATCGATCTGTACTACAATCCATCAAGTTGTGTTTGACAGACCACTAACTTGACTTTGTCACATTCGATTGTCAGTCGTGTGCGTACCTCTTGAGTGCCTCCGGGTCGATTTCGATGCCCAGCCCTGGTTTCTGGGGTAGAGCGAACTGCCCATCGATCACCTTGGGCTGTTCCACCAGCAACTCGGTCCGCAGCGGGGTGTCATACGCCGGGTAGCACAGATACATGCCGTTGTTCATGGCCGCCAAGCAGTGGGCGGTGGCAACGAGTTGAATGTCGTGCCCGCCGCCACAGTTGACGTGGGGCATGCACTTCAACCCCCAGACACTTGCCAGGGCCGCGACTCGCATGAGCTCAGAGATGCCGCCGACACCAACGACATCGGGCTGCACAATGTCAACCGCTCGTTGCGCAACAATGTCGCCGTACTGGTAGCGAGAGAAGAATCCCTGTGCGCCTGACAGCGGCACGCGGAACATCCCCTGCAGCCGAGCCATCTCGCGCACGTACTGCTCCCGGTCGCGCACATGAAGCGGCTCCTCATACCAGGCAACACCGTTGTCTTCAAGCATGGGGGCCAGCCGCAATGCCGTGAAGTGGTCGTAGGTCTGATCTGTGTCCACGCCAATCGCCACGTCGTCGCCGAGGATTCGACGGGCTGAGTTGACGATTTCGATGTCCTTGGCGATGGAGTTGGCTGCGTCGAGGCCGACGAAGCCGAGACCGAGCCGCAGCTTGATACCGGGGTAGCCGGCGGCCTTGTACGCTTCACACTCCTCTGCGATGACTTCTGGCTGCTTCATGCTGGGAGCGATATAGACCGCAACGTTGTCCCGCACCGCCCCCAGCAGGCGGTAGATGGGCAAGCCAGTCACTTTACCGAGGATGTCCCACAGCGCGATGTCAATCCCACCGATTACGGCTTCACCACCACTTCTGCTAGCGGTATACATGGTCTCCCACAATCGGCCAATATCGAGCGGATTCTGGCCTTTCAACCGGGGCAACAGCGTCTCTTCAAGGGTGTTTCGCAAGCGCGCGTAGGATGCGTTGAGGTTGCTGATGCCGGTGATTCCTTCGTCGGTGAGTACTTCGAGGACGATGCCGCCCACGTCGTCCCGGTTGTAGCGGCCCCAACGCAGATTGAAGGGCATCGGATAGGAAACCGGCGTTAGTTTGATGTCAGTGATCTTCATGCGTTCTCCTTGTTCGACTACCATTCGCTCGGAATTCGCGCACCTTCAGTGTAGGACTTAACAATGTTGATAATCAGTGCGATGTCGTTTCGCGCGTCAGCGACCGAGGTCCGGCTGGGAACGCCATTGGTGATACAGTCATGGAAGTGGCGGACTTCACGGCTGAAAGCGCTCTCCCACTCGATCGCCGGTTCCTTGAGCACCGTTGTACCATCTGCCTCAATCTCATGCACCGTTACTGTAGAGAGGATGCCGCGCGAAAATCCGGTGGGGTATTTTACAATCACCCGCTTGGTATCGCCATAAACCTCCAGCGTTTCCTTGAAGTCCCACAGCCCAGGGACGGCCGCCCATGTATAAACACAGCGTGCGCCGTTTGGGTATTCAAGTATTGTGGTGATGGCGCGCGCCCCATTCCAGAGCTCTGTGCTGACAACCGCGGTCGGCACACCGAGCATGACGCGGAATCCGTATAGGTCATGGATGCCGCTGCCTGAGAGCGTGGAAAAGGCGGTCCGGGCGACGTCGGATGCGTCTCCGATGGCATCGCGCACGGCCACGGCTCGGTCTTCGCCGGCCTCACGCATTGCGTCTGGTGGGAGATCATCGAATCGCGTTATTCGAAAATTACGGAGGTGGAGGTCGTTGCCGCAATGCAGGTGATTTGCCTGCACGAACCGGATGTCGTCCATCTGATCGACTTCTCGCTTGGCTACCTCAAACGCGGGGTCGTATACCTTCATGTACCCCGCCTGACCGACCTTCCCCGATTCTCGACATGCAGCGATGATGGCATCCGCTTCTTGAAGGGAGAAGCACATCGGCTTTTCAATGAAGACGTGCTTGCCTGCATTGAAGGCTGCCACTGCGACTCTTGTCTTCGGATCGCTATGGCAGAGCAGCACAGCTTCTACGTCCGATTCGAGAAGCTCACGGTAATCCGTTACATGGGTGGGAACATTGAATACTTCGGCGGCATACGCGGCAGCCCCCGGCGACTTATCGCAAACCGCTGTCACTTCAAATTCGTCCCTGAGTGCGGTTAGGTTTGGGAGATGATGAACCTGGGCAATCGCCCCACAGCCGATAACGCCAATACGTACTCGTTGCATGTGATCCTCCGGTTAAGTGTAATCCTTTTTCCGTTTGGAACCTCTGATAAGCCCCCTCCGGTCTTCTACCGATTTAGGATTGAAACTTCCCATTTAGTACAGCCGTTTCGCCCCCCTCTCTGTCTGGGCGACCCCGTCTCCCTCCAACTTTGGGGGAGGTCATGCGGCTCACGTGTTCGCCTTACCTCCGTGTCCACCTCGAAGCTCGGCACAGGCTCTCGCGAATAGCGAAGAGCTTGCTGGTGGACGATACAGAGGGGGGCTTATCAAACACTTCAAATGGGAAACAGCAAGCCTAATCCAGTATTCTACTTCAGGGGCGGGCACCTGTAGGGTGGTGCCTTGCCCCACCGAATTCGACACCACATCTACGATGGGTTTTTCAGTGTGCCGGGGGAGAGGCTTTCAGTCATGATTTATTTTATAGTGTAGTGGGAACCGCTCACCAAACGCGAAGATCAAATTCATTCTGAGCATCAAGATTCATTCGAGGATGCGGCCCGGCAAGCGGCAAAGAAATCTTCGTTCGATGCGGTAAAGCCGTATTGCTGCTCGACTTCTCGAATCGCGACTTCGGTGATGAAGAGCTTATCCAGCGTGTCGGGGAACTCAACGCCGGTGGTTGCGTCGCGGAGCAGGATGATGTTGTACCCTCGCCTTGCCATTGCCCGGATGCCGTAGTCGCGGCCGAGGACGCACCAGTTGGTCGCAAAACCGACATAAATGAGATGCAGAATCCCGCGCCCTTTCAAGAGGTCGTGCAATTGTTCTCCGGTGGCGATCACAACATCATCGTCTAACACCTCGATCGCCGGCGACATCGCCAGCTTCTGTGCCAGTTGGTCCCAGTGAATTCCAATGCCCGGCGGTTGACTGCGCGGCCCTCGGTAGACGGTATATTCGCCGGACCGACTCCGAAACTCAGGCGGCGGCCAATCCGGGGAAGGCGAGGGTTCGGGCGGTGTGTGCCGATCGAGTTGCGAAAACTGACGTGCCACCTCCGGGCAGGGGGCATGGACGATTGTCAGTCCGGCCTCGCGCGCAGCGTTCAGCGCCGGGACGACCGCGTTGACCGTCACGTCCTTCGCCCGCTCAATCCAACTTTCGATGAAATGCACGTTCCAGAGATCGACCAACACAAACGCGTTCTGCTCGATAGGTAGCGGCATGGTGATTTCACGCCGAATAAAATTCTCCTCGCGGCACGGCACATCCGCGGGGGTACTGTCTTGAAAATATCTGACCCGTAGATCGAGCATTGACATATTTGGCCCCTATTCGCGTTGAAGGCATGATGCAGCAAAACGTAATGCGTAAAGAAACGTAAGAAGATTTGTCGCTTCGATGGCGCGTCAGAACCCACACGCCTTCAAGATGGGGCGATCTAAAACCGACGCGACTGCCGTCCATGCCTCCTGGCTATTTTCGGATTCCAGGTCCGGGCAGAATCCAAAATCCAGATAGACCTTAATCGCGGCAATCCGGCCGGTCGATGTGCCGAGAAAGCAGCGTTCATGGGACTGCTTGAGGCGTTTCATCGCGACCGTCATCGCCGGTTTGGAAAGCCCACGCCCCTGATAGTCGGGGTGAATCGCAACCCAGTGGATCTGTCCCCACTCCCCACCTCTCCAGTTAGGCTGCCACCAAGCGGTAATTGTGCCAACCGCCTCGCCGTCGTCCGTGACCACGAAAAAACTCCGATCTTCCATCGCCTGGAAATCTCGACAGAATTCGCGATTAAAAAGTCCGTCCTCGATCTCGAAGAACGGCTCGGCCCTCCGCTGGATGCGCGTCCAGATGTGTCCCTCACCGGGGCGGTAATTTCGGATACCGAAACCGGCTGGGAAGGGAATTTCCGGGATGTCGTTCATGTGTTCGCGGATCATTCGAACGCCATAATTCTGCATTGTTTTCATCCACTGTTTTTAATTGAGTGCAAAATGGCATTCCTGGATTTATGGCACGATTTCCACGATAAACTCGCTCGTTACAAACTTCGATGTCGGAAGCTGGGTGATATGTCCCGGTCCCCCGGACTCCGCAGGTTCGGCCTCTACTTTCTCAACGGCAAACGCCCTGCCTAACCTTCTGGTCAAATTGCGGATCTCATCCACACCACCCACGTCCAGGAAAACATCCTTGGTTTGATTGATTTTGCTCAGATCAAACTCCGGCAGCGTAATCGGTTCAGTTGTCGCAATTGCTTTGAGGAGTTCCCTCCCCGGAGGGCCTTGCGCCCGGATTCTGAATTTCATCTCATCGGATGGAATGATGTAGGTCAGATCCCCGAAGATCTGGTTGTCCGGGTGATATTTGTTGGGGAATAGCATGGTGACGTGCCCCTGCGTATCCACATCGAGCAAGGTCAGGTAGCAGTTGCGTTCCGCCCTAAACTTGAAGGTCGCCACTTCACCGATTTTGTAAACTGGCTCTTCCCCCTTGTCCATCGACACTTCGATCTTGAAGGGAGGATTGGGATTTTTGAGGTTAATGAGCCATTTTTTGACAACGGCATTTTCGAGGCCCGTTTTCAGTCCATCCGCCAGTTCATCTGCGCCTGACGCTGTGGCCTGACCGAGCACCGTACCATCGATGGAAGTCAGCCGTCCAGAAAAAGCGAAGTCCTGAATCTGAACGTCGAGCACGAGGTCGGCGTACTTTTCCGGTTCGTCAACGATGACCAGATCGGGAATCTTTGAGAAGGCCTCCTTGAGGCTGGCACGCTGTGCGGCGTTACCCGCAAAATGGATTCGGAGATACAGTTGATCCGGCGGATGGGCGTGGCTTGATTCGACGGCGCGACACCCCCGTTGAATCCCCTCCCACGGCGCCGAGATTTTGCCCGACGATTGACGCAAACCGACCGATGTAATCTGCATTGTCGCAAGCGGTTCACCGGCAAAGCGGGTCTCGGTTGCCGAGAAAATATCGTACACGGAGCCTTCCGTAACATTGCGGATAGAACCCGCGTTAATCATCACGACCATCCCTTCAACCGACGTCACTAGGACGAAGGGCTTATCCGGAATGGTGATGGCAGAAGAGAAGGTACCGGCTTCGACGCGGGTTGAAAAGATGGGGCGATTGGCGTTCCCTTCCAGTTGTGGAGTTTGGTGAGATCGCTCGCGAACCGATTGCCTCACACCGGTCATCAGATCGACATAGCTTGTCTCTGATGTCGCCTGACGCATGGCTTTGACCAGATTTCTCGTCAGGACACCGCCGTAGGAAGCGTCGTCCCACATTGCATCCAGAGAGACCTCCTCCGCGGCGCTGCCCGAGATCAGCACATGATTTTTGTTGATCTGTTCGACCGCGATCGACTCCCGCTGGGTCATGGGGCGATCCGCAGGCTTTTGCGGAATGAGGATCAGATCTCGCTCAATCATTTTCGGAAAGGTCAAACCGGCGTCAATCAGCGACTTCGTTCCCGTTCCCGAATGGCAGCTATCCAAAATCACGGTCACATTGTCCGTCGGAATCTGACTCAAAAGTTCACTCAATTCGTCGTCGAGAATCGGGTTGATATACTGCTTTCGGTCGAGTGTCGGTTTCAGATCCGCCGGGCAGAGCAGTTCATCCCAAGCATCGGCTTCATCGCCGCTTTCATCAACGACCTGGCTGCCATGTCCACTAAAGTAGAAAAGAACGACGTCATTCGGCTGCGGCTTTTCAATCAGCCATTCTTTAAAAGTATCGATGATTGCATTTCGGGTGGCTTGTCGACTGAGCAGGATTTTCATGTCTGCGTCAGTAAATCCGAACTTTTCACGTAAGACGTCAGCCATCAATTGGACATCATTTTCGCATCCCCGGAGATCTCGAATCTCGGGATGCACATAATCGTTAATGCCGACAAGCAATGCCCACTGTTTCGCACTCACACCCGGTGAAATGAATAAAAGTAGAATGATAAGTGTTCCAAGCCAACTATGTATTCGCATCGCTATATCTCCTTGCGTTAGAGTGCAGACATCAGGTGTTCGCTCTAAATCATCTAGTGTGGAAAATCGTGTGCATCTTCCATATCGAGGAGCTCGAGGAACGTCGTCAGATCGGGACGCCCAACGGCATTTGCTCGCCGATCAAACATCTCCCGAACTTCATCATTCCATGGTCCCCGCGCCCGTCGTTCCGTATTCCATTCCGCGATCTCCGCGTCGGTTTTATGGATACGTTGGGGAAGCCACCTCGCTAGCGCGGCATCATCGGGACTTTGACGGACACCTTCGAGGAATTCGTCGGCGGTCAATCCGATAAACGCCAACGTGTTCCTATCCAGCCCGGAATCCTCTCCATACTTATACTCACCCAGCGTTCCAGAGATTTTCGCCCTCGCTTTGTCCGCCATGCGCGCCAGACAAACAATCCCCAACAGTGAGCCGGAGTGCGCGCTTCTCGGCGGTTGTGAGGTCAGATCTGTTGGTGGACCAAACTCGTGCATGTCTTCTGCATCAAGCATGTCAGACATCATTTTGATGTCCGGGCGATTGATGTTCTGTTTTCGCTGCTCAAAGCGTTGGCGTGTCTGCTCATCTTGAGGTGTGCGGTTCCGCTGAGATTCATTATACGCCTTAATCTCTTCGATGGTCTTATTCGTTTTGTCCTTCAGAGAGGCGCTCAGTGATTGATCATCCGGGCAGGCTTTGACTGCTTCAAAGAATTCGTCCGGGGAGAGCGCCAGGAATCCCAGCGTGCGCCCATCAAGCCCCGAGTCGCGACCGAACTGGTATTCGCCGATTGTACCGTTGATTTCCGCACGCGCTTTGTCCGAGGCTCGCGCCGCCCCCATCAAACCGAGAACCGCGGTGCAGTATGGACTGCGTGGCGGCTGTTTCGTGAGATCCATTGTAAGCTCCTTTCAAAAGCGTTCCTTAGAATAGGGAGATTATATGTTACCCTGACCGGAAGGTCAAGCAGAAAATTGTCTGCCCCGCTCCTAAGATTGAACTCTATAGCGTGCGATTTTTCGGTCTGTCACCACGCGGGATGGGGGCAATTATCTCAGTTTTACAGCAGGGGCATTTAATTATTGGAAGACTTTGCTCGTAGTGAGGCACGAAGCAACGCGGAGTGCCGTCAGACGCGACTCCACTTCGTTGCGTCGCTGACTACAAACCAATGAATTGGCTCGAAAGAACCGATCCGCGGACAATTAAATGACCCTATTTTACGGAGTTACAGGAGGCGTCAAACCTGTATGAAGGGGTTGTGAGACGAGATTGCTTTGGGCGGATTATCTCAGTGATTGCCTAAAGCTGGACGCATGTCGAGGACTGTCTGTGGGGTCAAACGCCTTCTTCGATTCAGGAGTGATGTGCAAATGCTCCGGCTGGTAAGCGCGTTTTCAATTAGCGACTGATACGCTAATACACGCTTCAAGTTGATGTCAACACATTATTTCAGACATAGGGGAACTGCTAATCTTTTCCATAAAGTGGAGCAACATTCTGTTGGCTGAACTGGCGGATGCGCTGTACGCACAACTTCCATGTTCCATCCGGTCGCAAGAGACTATAGCTTGGTTGATTTGCCTGTCGCTTGTCGGGGGAGATATCCTCATAGCACCAAAAGAATGCACCGGCATATCCATTCTTGAATGTCTCTCGCAAAAATCGATCGACGACCTCTGCCTGTTTCACTTCATCGGAGGTCTGAGCGAGTGTGACATTGAATTCCCCGATGAGGCACGGGGCATCTAATCGCAGACGTTCAGCGGGTGGCAGATGTCCGGTGTCATTGTAAGTGTGAAAATCGTAGAAATCCAGTCCGAGACTGCTATACATACCCCGTTGTAGGTTTTCAAAGGCGTGACACCCCGAACCAGCAGAAACGCGCATATCGGGGGCAACAGAATGAATGGCATCCGCACATTCACGCAGAAATACCCGAATCGTCGCTTCGTCTGTTCCCTTTGGGGTCCAGTTTCCGTAACGCCCGCGTATATCAGCCTCCGGCTCATTCATGAGATCAATCGCAAACAGCGAAGGATTATCACGGTAACGTTGCGCAAGTGGTTTGACTGCATGTTCGATGTAAGATTGGCGAATTGCTGGATCGGTGATAATTCCAAAGTGATCAGAATTCACAAGGCTGGAGAGAAGGCAGAGATAGAGCGTCAATCCATATTTCGGGCAGAGCTCGTTGAGGATAATATCGAGATGATCAAAGACCTCCGGCTGAACCCCTGTGACTTTCCCCTCCGCATCAAACCGCAATCCCGCTCGACAATCGGCGAACAGCCACCACCGAACAGATGTGAATCCGATTTCCTGAAGATCTGCAAAGATTGCTTCGACACGGGGCTGATCGAACCCATATCCCCATTCCTCATGGTAAGCAATATCCCACCCCATTCGTCCATCGAGCCAGGGGAGGTTGCAGCCGAGAATGAACGGCTCCGATTTGGGCGACGGCTCAGGCGGTGCAGCCTGCCCGCCTGAAAACAAGATGAGTAGAGTCAGAGCGAGCCGGAGAATTCCGTATCTATTCATGAATTGAACGGGAAGTCAATCCGTGGTTCGTCTTCTCCCAAAAGTGAGGAACACGAATCAACTGGAACAGCGCCTTCCACGCCGCAACACTCATCAAGCCCCACGAAAGCGGCATCAGCAGAGCGTACTTGACGAGATCGTATTCCTTGCGAATCAACGCCCCAACCATCGACAGCCACACAAATGCAAAGTTGCCAACGATCAGGCTGAAGACGCCCACATACAAGCTCGGGGTGGGGAAAAGACGTTCAACGAAAGCGGAGCCCGTAGCGAGATGTATCCAGAACATCCCCCAAAAGACAGGATTGATGAGGCACAACAACGGTCCCGCGCCGATAAGGACATGAAAGTGGAGGACGTTCCAGAAGCCGATGTCACGGAATAAGCGGAAGGGGCGGCGGTTATGTGCGAAGTAAGTTTGCAAATACCCTTTGAGCCATCTCGACCGCTGACGAATCCAGTTACCCAAACGGCTGTTCGCTTCCTCCCACGTGGTCGAATCGATCATTCCCACTTGATTGCTAGATCGCTTCAAGCGGACCCCAAGCTCACAATCTTCGGTGACATTGTAGGCATCCCAGCCGCCGAGTTCGCGTAACCGCTCAGTGGGAAAATGGTTGGAGGTGCCACCAAGCGGAATCGGGGCGTTCAGGTGGACGAGGGAAGGGAGCAACAATTCGAACCAGAAGGCGTATTCGAGGGCAAAGAGCTTCGTCAGTAAGTTTTGACGCGGATTGTAGAAATCGAGTTTCGCCTGGAAGCAGGTGTATCGGCTTCCGTGATGGTGACGGAAGGCGAGGATGGCTTTCTTTAACTGATCCGGATCCGGTCGATCTTCTGCGTCGTAGATGACGACATATTCCCCTGTGGCTCGCTCTAGCCCGACGTTGCAGGCCTTCGGTTTTGTCTTCGGAACGGTGTCAGGAATAGTGATTTGATGGAAATGGGATGGTAAGTCGATCTTTTTCAGTGCACCAATCGTTTCGGTATCATCTGACTCAAGGAGGAGGAAGATCTCTAATTGATTGGTTGGATAGTCTAATTTGCAGAGGTGATCTGCCAAGGCAGGTAAGACAATCGCCTCTCGATATAATGGTACCAGAATGGTATATTTGGGGAGTGTGTTTTCGTCCAACGCTGCAACCTCGTCTGCGGAAAGGGAGATGACGGGGGATTGTCCGAGCATAAATCGTCCCACGACGCTCAACTTGAGGAGAGTCACAACGGTGTAAGTTATCATCGCCAACCCCACGAAGCCGAGCAGGTATCCAAACCAGTCGAGATAGACCAGTCCCCCTGAGATGACAAGGAATGCCAGCAAGAAGAGTTTTTGTGTGGTACTCAGCGTTTGACGCGCACTGAATTCGGGAGTTTTCAATTGCAGTATGTCCTCTGGTTGTATCTTGAAGGATTAGAACACGGATTCCTAGGATAACGCGGATTGCCTCTTGTCTTCTACTTGTGCCCCGCAGCCGCAAAGATTCACACATCACGCAATACGTTTCACTTTCTCCGATAAATCAACATCTGCTTGTCCTTAAAGACCTGCCGAAAATTTGATTTGAACACAGGTGTTCCCCAGATTGCTTGCCAGACCCTATCCTTGGGACGCATCCAGATCCATGACGCGTGCCGACTGGCATCTTGAAGTGATTCCTGCCAATATGCACCGGCACTTTGCGTGATAAACCGTGACAGGGGAATCTGGGTGTCGCGGAAACGAGGCGCAATTTCAAAAGCATCCACGAAAATCAATCCCTCATCGTAGTTGTCCGCAAGCCACAACTCTGCCTTGCGTGGCGGTGCGGCGCTCCAGCCTTTGCTTGCATCGTTGAACGTAACAATGCCACCAGTTGCTACCATCCAGCCGTATTGACCGACGATAATTAGGACAAGGCCGACCCGGACAGACTGGCTACGAAATCTGCCCAATGCTCCCATGAATAGCGCAATAGCGGGAAGCATTAGTATCCCGTGACGCGCTTTGAAGATCTCCGGCACAGCGAGGCCAGATACCCCTAGCACTAAAAGTGTGCTCAGACCGCTGATCACGGCGATTAAATGGGCCAGCACAGGGGCGAAAAGCAGAAGAACGTAAAACGTAAAACGCGATGTGTGATAGGTATTGCGTGATGCATATTGTGTATTCTCTCCTTCCTTTGCTTCCTTCCTCTCTTCCAGCCTTCCTTGCTTGCTTAGTCCTATTCCCATCCCGATTACAAACAGAATGTAGAGGACAACCCCGCTATTGGCAGCGGCGGCGTAGATAACGGAAACGAAGGACAGGAGGAAATTCCCCTTGGTGGGCAGGAGTCCTTCCACTTCCAGTCGTGCCTGACTGGCGAAGATACCGTACTCTCCCTCCAAGAAGTTGAGTCGATCGCCGGAGATGGCTGAATGACACAGCAGCCAAGAAACAATCCCTAAACCTGCCAATGATAGAAATGCTAGCGTCGTCCCTTCCCATTGCCATCTCGTCCACTTTTTGCGATATGCTGTCCAACTGATAACGCCAACCATGCCAACGGGCAGGAGCCATGCTTCATAGCGAGTGAGAGTGGCAAGACATGTCCAGAACGCCGCT
>JAPUIP010000605.1 GCA_027296925.1 Candidatus Poribacteria bacterium
CGCGATACGCGGACGCGGTGTGCCGTCGCGACCAGGATGCCTGGAGCGCCACCTGGGCCGAAGACGGCTTGTGGCAGTTACCGGGCGCACCGGAAACAATAGGACGCGACAACATCGTACAACTCTGGGCGGGCGCTATGGCGGGATTTCCTTTTGTTGCTCAACTCATACAGAGCGGCATCGTGGATGTGGCCGGAGACGGTGCTACCGGTCGCTGGTACATCACCGAACACCTGAAGTTTGCGAACGGCAACGGCATGTTCAACATTGGCGTTTATCAGGACAAGTACACGCGCACCTCCGACGGATGGAAGTTCGCGGAACGGCACTACGCCGTGATCTACAACGATGGCGACGCCGGGAAAGGCGCTGCATCACCTTATCCGGCCCTCAAATGGTGAAGTTGAAGGGGAGGCACCTTCAACCGGCTGACCTCGAGGGCGCGTTGCCAACACGACTTTCTTGTTGATCATCTTATGGCCCTCCGGAAATACGGATGTTCTGACCAGTCACCCAGGCAGAAGCGGGAGACAACAGAAACAGGGCGGCAGCACCCAGGTCATTCGGTGTCCCCAACCTTCCTGCTGGAAGGCGCAACATCTTTTCGAGCCTCGGCAAATCTTCGTCTTTCAGATTCAAGGCATTCATCATGATTTCCGTCGGCACGGCCCCCGGCATAATACAATTCACGCGAATCCTCGGCCCCAATTCCTGGGCAAAGGTTCGGGTCAGCATATTCACACCGGCTTTGGCCGCCGAGTAATGCCCACTGCCCGGGACGATGTCTTGGGCTGCTATCGAAGAGATATTGAGCACGCGCCCATTATCAGCCATATGCCCGGCGGCAACCCGCGTACACAACCAGACAGCCGTCAGATTCAGCGCCAATGTATTGTCCCATTCCGCCCTATCCAGCTCCGTTAAAGGTGCCTGAACGGGGGAGCCGCCCGCATTGTTGACCCACATGTGCAGTCCGCCGAACTCCGACAAAGCAGTTTCCGCGAGCACGTTCACAGCCGCTTCATCGGTAACATCCGTGGTACAGGCAATTGCGCTGCCGCCGTCTGCAACAATCTCCTGTGCCACCCGTTCTATCTCATCGGTACGCCTCGCGGCACATACGACCGAGGCTCCGGCCTGAGCCAGGACTTTGGCAATACCTTCACCAATTCCCCGACCGGCGCCGGTCACGACCGCTACTTCGCCCGATAATCCAAAAAGTTCCTGCAACATGCTCGTTTCCCACCGAAACCAAGAATCAAAAATGACCGCTGAAGTGTTCTGCCTTGCACTCTTATACCTCGGGGCCGGGTCCCTGCGACATTGAAGCAAACAATTTAAACAATCTAGCTTGACTGTTTTGTGCGGGTTAGCTTCAATCGACGCCTGTTTTGATGAAATCACCTTCGGAGACACCACCATGACCGCAATCTTTCCCGACGATCCCTTTTTGACCGGATGGATGGCGCCTTTCGGTGCGGAATGTGATGCCCCCGATCTAATTATTGACGGCGAATTACCCAGCGACTTAGTCGGTACGTATTACCGCAACGGACCCGACCCGCTGCACCCGCCGAGGAAAGGGGACGTTTACCACTGGTTTGACGGAGACGGCATGATCCAGTGTTTCAACATTGCAGACGGGCGCGTGTCGTGGCGCAACCGCTGGGTAAAATCCGAGAAATTCAAAGCCGAACGCAAGGCGGGTGAGTCGCTGTTCGGCGTATTCAACAATCCCATGACCGGTGACCCGTCCGTTGCCAATGTCGAATACAACACCGCAAACACGCACATCATCGAGCATCACGGGAAGTTGCTCGCACTGATGGAGGGTGCGTTGCCTACCGAAATCGAACCCTTGAGTTTGAATACTTTAGGCACAATCGACTTCGATGGACAAATTGACGGACCGGTCACCGCGCACCCGAAATTCGACAACGACACCGGCGAGATGATCTTTTTTGGCTACAGCGTTGGGGGACCCGGGTCTAAAACTCTACGCTACAACGTGTGTGACAAAAACGGCAACCTGACTAAAAACGTGTCTTTCGAAGCACCATTTTCGGCCATGGTGCACGACTTTTTCGTCACCGAAACCCATGCAATTTTCCCGATCTTCCCGTTGACAACGAGTCTCGAGCGCGCGATGACCGGTGGGCCCATGTTGGCCTGGGAACCTGACAAAGGGACCCACTTTGGGGTGATCCCGCGCGATGGCTCGGCGGAAGATGTGCGCTGGTTCAACATGGAAGCGCGTTTCATGTTCCATATGATGAACGCCTGGACAGACGGCTCTATGTTACATGCCGACGTCACGGGTTCTAACGCGACTCAATTTGCGCCGAAACTTGACGGTACACCGGCGGATGTATCGGATGGGACTTCTCCTACTTTTCGCCGCTGGACAATGGACCTTGCGGACAACACCAATAGTATCTCCGAGGAATTGCTCGACGATATGGCGTGTGAGTTTCCACGCACCGATGATCGCTTGAACACCAAAGCCTATCGACACGGATATGCCGTAGGCAGTGCTGGCAATGGCTCATTGAACTTTAATACCCTGATCCACTACGACACATCGAACGGTCAGCGCAAAACTTACGATCTCGGCGATAGTTACATGGTCGGCGAGCCAGTATTTGCGCCGCGGGTGGGCGGTACCATTGAGGCGGACGGCTACGTGATCATGCTTGCCTATAACCAGCCCACGGACAAAAGCGAATTGATGGTGTTTCAGGCATCCGCAATCGACGATGGACCCATCGCCACCGCCAAGGTTCCTGTTCGAATTCCAGCGGGTTTTCACGGGAGTTGGGTGGCACCATTGGCAGCATGAATGTTTCTGCATTGAGTGTTCAGCTTCGCCAGGCTGCTTAAGAACCGCGAATCGAGCAGGCTCGAACAACCGCGGCAATGCTCACGGCTTGGCACCGTCAATACCACAGCGTCTACACCAGCCCGTTTTCGCGTGCCTATGACACCGGGAAACATATCAGTGATGCACTGCAAATCCCCATTCACATTCACGAGGGATTGATGGAGGGGTCTTTAGGTGACTGGGAGGGCGTGACTTACGAACGTTTAAGTGAACTCGGGTTCGCTCGGCATTCAATCAAGGATGACGAT
>JAPUIP010000606.1 GCA_027296925.1 Candidatus Poribacteria bacterium
TCCGAAAGTTCGCAAAGCATGCGAACTCTCAGAAATGCCACAGCGAAATTTGGAGATTGCGTTGCACCTCTTCGCGTCGCTCCGCCTCCGCCTCCGCCTTGGCCTGAGCCTGAGAAGACGACGATTATCATTCTGTGAAAAATCCCCTCGAAAAGTGCGGAAGTATAGTTGTCTTAATCGTTGACATATTTACCCTAAAAACGTAAAACGTAAAGCATAATCAACCTTTACGTTTTACGTTTCACGCTTCATCTACTCGCTCAGATGGAAAATTGCCATCTTGGTCTCAGTCATCTCCTGCACAGCGTACTTGGGTCCCTCTTTGCCCATGCCGCTCTCTTTCAAGCCGCCATAGGGCATCAGGTCCGCCCGCCATTGCGTTCCCCAATTCACCATCAGGTTTCCGGAGTCGACTTCGCGCACGAACTTCATCGCCCAATCGATGTTTTGCGTGAAGATCGCCGCGCTCAGTCCGTAGTTGGTGTCGTTGGCAAGCGCGATGGCATCATCGATGTTGTCGACGCGAGTCACGCTGACAACCGGTCCGAAGACCTCGTCGCATGAGATTTTCATCTCCGGCTTGACATTCGCGACGATTGTGGGGGCATAAAACTGCCCGTTCCTTTCGCCGCCGGTGAGGAGCTCGGCGCCGTCTTTGACAGCGTCCTGAACCCATTCGCTCACACGGATGGCGTCCGTTTCACGAATCATCGGGCCCATCTTGGTCGGCTCATCAAGCGGATTGCCCGTAGAGATGCCGGCAACCGTTGATTTGAAAGCATCAAGGAAGTCACCGTAGATCTGCTCGTGGGCGATCACCCGTTGCGTGGAGATGCAGACCTGACCGGCGTTGGAATAGCCAGATGCCGCCGCGGCCTGGGCAACCTTTTCGGGGTCTGCGTCCGGCATGACGATCAGCGGAGAGTTTGAGCCTAGCTCCATTGTCACGCGCTTCAGCCCGGCGACATGGCAGATGTGTTCGCCGACATCACGGCTGCCGGTGAAGGTGATTTTTCGGACCCGCCGATCCGCACAGAGCGTATCGCCAATTTCTCCACCGGGTCCGGTCACGCATTGAATCGCTTCAGGCGGGGTTCCAGCCTCCAGGAACAACTCAACCAGCTTCAGTGCCGACAGCGGCGTGTCTGTGGCAGGTTTGACGATGATAGCATTTCCGGCTGCCAGGGCTGGGCCCACTTTGTGACACACAAGGTGCAGCGGAAAGTTGAATGGGCTAATTCCGGCAACAATGCCACACGGCACACGCACCGTGAAGCCAAATTTGCCCTTCACGCCAGGTGCGCCTTCGAGCGGAATGACTTCTCCGTAGAGCCGTTTGGCTTCCTCTGCGGAAAGCGCGATGATTTCCGCAGCGCGACTCGCTTCCATCGTGGCCTCCACAAGCGTCTTCCCTTCCTCCAGTGTAATCGTTCGGGCGAGTGCATCCACGCGCTCGGCCATCATTTCGTAGACTTTGTGGAGAATCTCGTACCGCTCGTAGCCGGTCATCTTTGCCATAATCTTGGCACCGCGCTCGGCGGTCTGTAGTGCCTTTTCGATGTCATCGCGATCGCCTTTGGGAACGGTATCGACAACCGAACCGTCAAAAGGGTTCAAGACATCGATCTTCTGCGATTTGTCAACCCATTCTCCACCAATATGCATTCTCATTGATATTTACCTCCATCTAAAAAGGTCAGGAAGCGTCTCCCACTTCCCTGTTCGGCTATTCAACGCCAACTCTGAACTTCTGGCGTGTTTCCAGATATGTTCGCTCAAGCCTGACAGGTACGGCAATTTGCGAACTAATAAACAGCGGTAATTCAGGCAACGCATCCCCAACCGCGAGTGGATATGCCCAGCATTCAACACGCGGATGCTCCTGATTCAAGATGTAACGGTACGCTGAACAGTATAGCGGAATTGCCTCCGTTTCTAGCACTTGTCCATCCGTGGATTCCAACCGTCGCATCAGTTCATTATGGAAATTAAACAGTCGAACTGTGACAATGTCCACCAACACCAGCGTAATTCCTTGCGAAATTAAGCTCAAGCATTTGGCAATAAAGATGTCCCGATTCTGTGGTCTGTCTTTATTGGATGGACTGACAATTTCAATGACGCCAACGGTGCGTCGCGCGGCATCAAGATTGACAATGTAGACTTCCATCTCGTCAGGAAACGAGGCAGGGACACTCGCTGTTGGGCGAGGAATCTGATATTGCCGGATAAGCGGATTTTGATCCTCATCCAGCGGTTCGTCTGCCTGAACGTCAATCTCACCGAGGCTGCCGAGCTGGACTTTTGGCTCTGCAATGAAATTCTCCGGCAATAAGGCGTTCAGGTCCGCGGCAATATTTGTAGCCCAGGCATTGTGAAAGGAATGAAAATGGCTCATCCTCCGGATCTTTGGACTGAAATGATCAATGATGGGCATAGCAAGTTCCCTGTCTGGTTCAGCGTGATTCACTAATCGTCAGTTTTTTAAGTCCTTCAATTCAGCGTGCAGACTCAAGATACCATTTCGCGCCGAAATTGTCAATCGGAAATTGGGATTCGTTGAGTGCTTTTTCGCTTGACCGCCCTCGCAAAGTAAGATAAAGTACTCACATAATTAATCAATAAACCCAAGGACCAAGGAGGGCAATATGATCATCGATTCTCACAGCCATGCATGGCCGCGCTGGCCCTATCAACCCCCTGTTCCCGATGATGAAAGTCGGGGGCGAATTGAACAGCTGCTCCACGAAATGGATCGCCACGGCGTCGATCAGGCAGTCTTGGTCTGCGCGCGGATCGATCGCAACCCGGACAACAACGACTATATCGCCGAGTGTGCCAAACGGTATCCGGATCGTATCATCCAATTTGCTGACGTTGACTGCTCATGGACGGAGGCCTACCATACCCCCGGCGCCGCCGATCGGCTTGCGGAAGCAGCGGATAAATACGCGCTGAAAGGCTATACGCATTATCTGAGGGGAGATGACGATGGAAGCTGGTTCTTTTCCGACGAAGGGCAGCGATTCTTTCAGACTACCGCGGATCGCGGGTTGATCGCCAGCATCGCGATGGGAGCACACCAACAAGCTCCACTTCGAAAACTGGCAGCGCAGTTTCCCTCCGTCCCCTTTCTTTGCCACCACATGAGTGGCGCCCGAGCAGGGGAAGAACCACCCTATCCGAAGTTGAAAGAAATCCTCGCTTCGGCAAAGGTGCCGAATATCAATATCAAGATGTCCGGATTCGCGTACGTTTCGCAGGTTCAGTGGGATTATCCTTATTCCGACACCGGCTGGATTGTCCGTGCGCTATACGAACACTTCGGGCCGGGGCGCCTCTGCTGGGGGTCAGACTACCCTGTGGTTCGCTCCTACATGACCTACCAGCATGCCCTTGAAGTGTTTCGGAGCCACTGCACATTTATCCCCGACGCCGACAAGGCGCAAATCCTCGGCGGCACTCTCCATCGACTACTGACCGAGGGACAGTCGGCGTAACGCCGAAGCGGAATCGGTCAAAATGGCATACTTGACCGCCCCGTGCAATTACCAAAAAGGGCGTATGCCAGAATGACATACAATGTTTATCCCCTCACCTGAGACTGCCATCCCGGCACCCTTTCAAGAGATCTCAGGCGCTGTCAGTTGGCAAAACTGGCAGCACTTCCCACCGGCTGTGTCGTGCAATCCTTGTCTAAATAGGGCTTTCATCATTGAGCTCCCTGGATATCTGAAAAATTAAACTTTGGCACACAACTTGCTCCATGTTACATTGCTGAAACGAAACCGAAAGAGTCGGAAAAAAGAAAACAAAGGGAGGAATTAAAAATGACGAGCCTAACGAGATGGAGACCAAGGCGAAATCTCCTTGACATTCACAGAGAAATGGATCGCGTCTTTGACGACATCTTTAGACCGTTCGAAGACTTCTTCAGCCCCGCCCGCTACCGTGAATGGGACGACAGAGCTTGGCTGCCAGCCGTTGACGTGCTGGAAGCGGATGATCACGTTGAAATCCGCGCGGAAGTCCCCGGACTGTCCGAGAAAGACGTTCATGTCTCGGTAACAGATAACGTCCTCACGTTGAAGGGAGAAAAAACGCAAGAAAAATCCGAGAATGGCGAGAATTACCATCGCGTTGAACGGAGTTACGGCAGCTTCCAACGCTCCTTCACCTTGCCTCGGAATCTCCAAGCCGAAAATACCGTTGCATCTTTTAAGAACGGTGTGCTCACCGTATCCATTCCAAAAGTGGAAGAAGTCAAGCCGAAAGAGATTCAAATCAGCGTTGAGTAGTCACGTCACATTAGCACAAAGCGTCCTCGATTAATCGGGGACGCTTTTTTTATTTCTACGGTTATCACCTTCTCTTTGTCTTCTCACAACTCTGCTACCACCTCCATCCCCATCCGGTGCTCCGGCTTCTTCTCCTCTGTCGACAAGAGTCGGTAGTTGAATCGCAGCAGCAGATCTGTCACCTTCCTGATTTTGTAGTCGGCCGTTAGCCGGACTTCATGGCTGAACCCTTCGTAAAAATTGTACCGTGTAAAAGGAATGCCGCCTTCGCTATTTCCGTAGCCGAGTCGATAGTTGAGGTCAATTCGCCCTTTACGGATAAAGGAGTAGGTCATCCGATTTTCGAGGGAGACGGTTCGCGTGCGAGCTTCGGGGTCATCGTCAAGTCGTTCCAAATCGGAGGTGAATTCGTAGCTCCCGGCGATGCCAAACCGCAGGACACGGCTGACCTCGTAGTTGAAATTGACGGTATTTGTCCGCTCAAATTGGGTGAGATCTGAAACGGGAACGGCCACATTTCCCTCTAATCCGAGCTCGGCGAACTGCTCTTCTTCGCGACGTTGCTCCCATTTCACGCCAAGCGAGAGCTTCGCCGTTGGATTCAGCGTCAAGCCGATCTCCCAATCTCGGATGCGCCGCTTCCGCTCCCGGTTATTAATCCGCTTGTTGAGGATGCGATTTGTGTTAAAGCCGAAATCTAAATTCAGCAGCGGCGACGGAGAGAAATCGAGTTGATACCGCTGGTTAATGCGTCCAAAAATCGTCCGTTTGTTTTGCAGGTTGCGCAACAGATAAAGAGAGCTCGGATCTGGATCTTCCTGTTCCTCCGTAATATTCACCCGTATATCGCCACGGAGGGCATTCGCCAGCCATGCAATTCGGTTGTGAGTAGAAACGCCGGCTTCGCTTTTTTGCGCCTCACCGCGAGGAGGTCTGCTCGTTCGTCTTCGGCGCGAGAGGAGACGGCGCGGCTGAAAGCGCAGTCGCAGCTTGACATCAATGGCGGACACAGGCTTATCCTCGATGTTCTGGATGAATTTGATATGGTCGCCGTTCTCGAAGTCTTCCCGATAATGCAGGTCGTCGATCTTGACATAATGACCTTCCCCTGGCTCGATTTCCCTGCCCGTAAACGGATTCACGTTCGTAAAAATCTCCCGCCGCTCTGTCGCCAATTTTTTGTCAAGTTCATAAGTCAGTTGACCGTCCAACGCCCGGTTGAATGGCGTCAGCCGCAATTCAACATCCGCCAACTGCGTCGTTGAATCTGAACCCAGTTCCCGCTCCACCTTGAACACGCGCCGCGAGATATTCGTCGAAAAATTTGCCCACTTGCGTGGTTGTGAAAAGAGCCCCACCGTCCAGGTCTTCGCTGTCGTCGCCGTCTGCCAATCCGAGAAACCTAATGTTTTCCCATCAACCGTAAGCAGGGCTTCCTTCTTAAACGCTTCTTCGATGGCGTATTTTGTGTTGATTGACGCCCAGCGAAAATCCACAAGGTCTACCTGAGCCGTCGAAACATTCCGCTTCCGATTGAGGTTTACCTCGTCGTCGGCATCCAGATCGGTCGATCTCAGTTGTTCGATGGACACATTCAGATTGAAAGGGCGAATGCGATGCGACAAATTGGCTTGCCTGCGGGCTTTGCGGAATTGGTCCTGTCCCCGAACTTTTGATGTGCTCCCGCGGTAATCTCCTCTCAGGCGGGGAAGGTAAGGACGTTTCGTTAAACCGTCCCGCGGATTGAAATCAAATCCCCAATTGAAATTGTTACGAAGTGTGATTTCTGACGTTTCACTGGATGGCTCGTCGCGACTCCCCTCAAAGCGTTCTTCTGTTCGTCCCAGACCGTAATCGAGTTTGAGCCAACTAAGTGGCTTCACCCGTAAATCCAGGTCGATGGACTTCTCATCGGGAGTTTGGATCGGCCCAACGTCCCCTAACAGGAACAGATCATCAAACTGTTCATCCGTATACTGCTCCTCGTAATTGAAACGGGTGCGGCCCGTACTTGATGCGCCGATGGGCACGAAATCCGCGTCGAGGGCGCGGAGATCCAAATTCAGTTGAAGCCTTTCCGTCGATGAGCGGGCGAGAAGTTTCCACGCTCGACTGAGCACCTTTGCATCCAGGCGAGAGAAGGTGTTCTCATCCAGCGCACCGAAGGCGATTTGCCCTTCAACCGTTGGGGCGTATTGCAGGAGGCCCTGACTCTCAGCGAGATCGAGCCGACCATTGATTCCCCATACCGTGCGTCGCTGGGGGGCGATGAGCGGTCTACCATCGCCGTCGGCATCCAGTTCATTTTTCCGAAGGTCGTCCAGTTCTTCATCCCCGATAATGATGAACGCATTTTCTGGGTCGTTGAGATCTGATTCAACCGCATACGCAAAGCCCAGTGCAGCGCGCCCCCCCGGCAAATTCAGCGAACCACTGACGCCCTGCAAGTTCCGCTGATAAGCGAGCTCTTCTGGAATAAACTCGAAATCAACTCGGATCGTGTCGTTGCTCGTGATTAAGTGCTTGCTTGTGAACTCGATGATCGGGTCGCCGTAGTCGCGGATGATGTAGTCGTTATTTTCTCCGCGTCGCATGCGCTGCCCGTTGAGCCAGACAAGCTCACTGCCCGCCTTGACGACGATAAACTCCCCATCAACATCGATCCGATACTGGCTGCGCCCCTCTTCGCCTCGAATCGTCTTACTGGCAGATTGCCCCTTCGGGATGGTCGTTGGGATGAGATGAAATGACCCCCACTTGAAATTCCCCTCCACCTGTACCCCTTCTAACGCCCTCGGAAAAAAGACTAACTCAGAACTGCCGAGCGACCCCTCAAAATCCCCCAGTGTCGCTGTAACATTCGGGCTCGTAATGCGGATGAGTTTCTGATCAATATCCTGGATATCCTCGGTGGTGCCCTCCGGCTGGATCGGCAGATCTTGATCCGAGAGGAGTGCTATCACATTGACGTTTTCCGACACCTTGCCATCAACGCTGATACGTAGTGCCTGGTCCTGCGACAACGATCGTCCGCTACCGACTGAGACACCAAATGTCTGCGTTCCTGTGACTCGCAGCGGTGGGAGTTCGGTTTCTGTGGGTTGTCGGCGACTAAAGTCAGCCTGAGGTTCGAGCTCGCCCTCACCGGCGGAGGGTCCAATCGACGGCTGCATCTGCTGAAACAGATCGCGTTTGTACTGCTTTTTGATGGCAAATGGCAAAGCTTGGTAGGAAATCTGGATGGTAGATTCGGGAGGGTAGTTCTTCAGAAAGGTAATCGCTCCGGTGCGATAGTCGATCCGATAGTCCAGGTTTCGTGTGAGTGGCTTGCTATCGATTGTGATCCGCTCGCTCTCACTGATGAGGGGCCAGGACTTCAGCACGAAAGGGTCGGGCAGATCTTCGAATCGGATGACCTCTGTTCGTTGTAGAAGAGAGAAGGTCGGTAGTTGGAGGTCGTTCGCTGAATTTTCGTCGAAATTGGCGTTGTTTGCTCCGTGAACTGCGGCATCGAACATTCCAATGAGCAATAAACATAACGTCGCCAGAAGTTTCCCCATAAAGAAACACCGGAGGTCCGCTACCAAAGAAATGGCGGAGAGGTGGTCAGATTCATTGAAGGAAAGGTAGGGAAGATCGCCTCATTTCAAGTCTAACTTCTTTCTCTGTCTGTTTGTTTACGCGGTGCTTTTCTTTCTTCACGTTTTCGACCGTTAGCGCATCCGCGTCTGGTAAATTTCACCGATCTGATTTCATAATCGTGCATCCATACGCCCTTCACCGGTATAAGGCCTGCCGGAAAAAGGTCTTTAACCGAGGGTGAAATCGGGTCTGTACCCAATAGATCTTCATCAAGCCTCTGGATATAATTTATGTGTAAGCCTGAGATCCGTATCTTCAAGTTTACCGGCGAATCAACCGATAGTTTCATAACGTTTGCCCGCAGGATGCAACGAACTGAAATTGAAGGAGACCCAACGATGATCAGAAAAGTGCTTGTTACGGGTGGCGCCGGTTATGTCGGCAGTGTGCTCGTGCCGAAATTGCTTGATGCCGGATATCGCGTCAAAGTCCTGGACCTGTATATCTACGGGCAGAGCGTCCTTGATGGCGTCAAGCATCACCCCAATCTTGAGCAGATCAGAGGTGATCTGCGGGATGGGGGACACCTGCAACGCATCACCCCCGGTTGCGATGCCGTCATCCACCTTGCCTGCATCTCGAACGATCCGAGTTTTGAACTCGATCCGGAATTAGGCAAATCGATCAACTATGATGCCTTCACCCCTCTGGTCGAAATTGCTCGCGATAACGGTGTCCGCCGCTTCATTTATGCGTCTTCCTCAAGCGTCTACGGGCTCAAAACGGAATCAAACGTGACGGAAGAGTTGACGTTAGAACCGTTGACGGATTACTCGAAATACAAGGCGTACTGTGAGGACATTCTCCAACGTTACCAATCCCCCGACTTTACGACGGTGACCGTGCGACCGGCGACAGTTTGTGGCTACTCGCCTCGACTGCGGCTCGATCTCACCGTTAATATTCTGACCAATCATGCGCTCAACCGTGGACGCATGACCGTTTTCGGCGGCGAGCAGAAGCGCCCCAATATCCACATCGCCGATATTGCCGATCTCTACGTGGATCTGCTTTCCCGTCCGGCAGCGCAAATCGCCGGGCAGGTCTGGAATGCCGGATACGAAAATCATCGCGTCATCGAGATTGCCGAAATCGTGCGGGCCGTTGTGGGGAGAAAGCATGTGGAAATCGTGACCACGCCGTCTGATGATCATCGCTCTTACCACATCTCTTCAAAGAAGATTGAGCGCGACCTGGGGTTCCTCCCGAAACGAACGATCGAAGACGCAGCCCGGGATTTATGCGCGGGCTTCGATGCTGGAATGATTCCGAATCCAATGAACGATATCCGATATTATAACGTGAAAATGATGCAAGCCATTGGGCTAAAATAAAATATCTATACGGTGCACATTATGGGACTTGCCAAATCCGCTCTACAATTCCTCGCACATGAACACAAACGAAAATCTTTCACGGGACCGGCGCTGACTCTCGGTCGGCAAGATGTACATGCCACCTTTGATGAGGTCTTGCAATTATTGAAGACAGAGAAGGTTATGCCGACGGCGCTGTCCCTTCGCGAAGATCTGCGAACCAACATTCCTGCGTGGAGAGGCACGCCGCGTGAGGGAAACACCAGCGATGTCATCTTCTTTAAGCTATTGGGGGTAAACGACCTCATGGCGCTTGATTGTTCGACCTACGAAAATCCTGACATTGTCGTCGATTTGAACCTGCCTGTTCCTGACGAACTCCGCAGTCAATTTGACCTCATCCTGGATGGTGGAACGATCGAGCATGTTTTCGATGCGAAACAGGCACTCATGAACATCGCGCTGATGCTCAAGCCGGGTGGCCGCATCATCCACATGGCGCCGATGAACAACTATGTCGATCACGGTTTCTACCAATTCAGCCCCACCACTTTCTTTGACTATTATGGGGTGAACGGCTTTGCAGACCTGCGATGTGTTGTTGCCAAACACCATCCGAGTGATATATCTGCGCCGTTTGAGTTTGTGGAATATTCGCCGAATACACACCAGCATTTTCGATCGGCAGACCACCAGTTCGCCGTTTTTTTTACCACCGAAAAAAGCTTGAATGCGACTTTCGATAAAGTTCCCGTCCAGTCATATTATAGCCAGGTTTACAAGGTTGGGGTCCGCTTTTAGACAAACCATTGGGCTCAACTTTAGGGTTCGTAGTGAGGCACGCAACGCCGTGGCAGTCAGGAAAAACGCCATTCCGCTCACAGGGCTGGTTTGGCAAACGCGCTTTGGAGGGTGAAGAAGTGGAGTGCCGTCAAAACCATCTGGCCCATCGCTTCGTGGCTAACTACAAGCCCTTTGTTTCACTCCTTAAGTTGATCCGTATGGGGGTCCGCTTTTAGACAAACCTATTCGTATTAATTCGGCTTTGTCACATTTCCCGTTGGTCCAGATTTTGGCTTCATTCCACAACGCCTTGATTCTGTAAAGGCGTTTAATTGAACGCCCGCATTGGTTAAAATGGGGCCCGGACCCGATGTTGGATTGAACATCAATAAACCGGCCAAACGGGCACCAACCCCATTGATTCGCCTGGCCTGGCCATATATAATTACGCCAATTCAACGAGGCAATATGTTTGCCTCACTTGACACCAAGCGATCCAAAACCGTCAAGCTCAAACGAAATGGAATTGCTCGTGAAAATAACCGTAGCACGGAAGCTCACAGCAGCGGAAACGGTTTCTCACCGATTTCACCCTGCCTACCAACAGGTGAAGGTTGATGAACGCGACGCCTTGTATCCCTGAACTAGAAACCACCGCACGCCACATCCGGTGCAAACTGGTTGAAATGTCACACAAGGCGAGAACGCCCCATCTCGGTTCATCGCTCTCTTGCGTTGACATTCTGGTGGCGGCTTATTGGCGGGCGTTGTCGATCAATCCGAAGAATCCCAGCGATCCAGATCGAGATCGGTTTATCCTCAGCAAGGGTCATGCTGCGACGGCACTTTACGCCACACTTGCTTATCGATCGCTCTTCCCAATTCAACAACTCGATACCTACGCGGAACCCGGCAGTTTACTGGCGGAACACCCAAGTCCAGGGTGTGCGCCCGGCGTGGAAGCCGCCACCGGATCGCTCGGTCATGGACTCTCCTTAGGCTTGGGCATGGCGCTTGCCGGACGCATTCAGGGCAGGTCATATCGGGTTTTCGTCCTTATGAGCGATGGAGAGTGTAATGAAGGTTCCGTCTGGGAAGCAGCGATGATGGTTCCCGCCCAGAATCTGGGCAATCTCGTTACCATTATCGATTTCAACAAATGGCAAGCCACCGATCGCAGCGATGCGGTGATGGCGCTCAGTCCGTTGCGGCAGAAGTGGGAAGCATTCGGCTGGAGCAGCTATGAGGTTGATGGTCACGACATGGCCGCGCTCGTTGAGTGCCTGACCAACGTCCCAGACGGCACGGGCAAACCGATCGCCATCGTCGCTCACACCGTGAAGGGCAAAGGCGTTTCCTTCATGGAGGACGATAATAACTGGCATTACCGCATCCCGACGACAGAAGAAGTGGTCGCTGCCGGAAAGGAACTTGGTTTTGCACGATGAGAAACGCATTTGCGGCTGAAATCACTGAACTTGCTGGCATAGATGAACGGATTGTCCTCCTCTCCGGCGATATTGGCAATCGCCTTTTCAACACCTACAAAGATCTGTTTCCGGATCGCTTTTTCAACTGTGGTGTGGCGGAGGCGAACATGACCGGTGTCGCGGCGGGCATGGCCTTGTGCGGATTGCGCCCGATTACCTATACCATCGCGCCTTTCGCGACCACCCGCTGTCTCGAACAGATCCGCGTCGATGTCTGTTATCACTATCTACCCGTGATTATTGTTGGAGTCGGTGGTGGGCTCTCTTACGCCGGACTTGGCGCAACTCACCATTCGTGCGAGGACATCGCCTTCCTGCGAACGCTCCCCGGCATGACTGTCGTTTGCCCCGGCGACGCCGTTGAGGTGCGGCTTGCGTTGCGATCTGCCATGGCGCTTGGCAGTCCGGTTTATATCCGGCTCGGTAAGAAAGGCGAGCCGGTGGTGCATGAGCAACCGCCACAGTTCACTATCGGTCAAGCGATTGAGATCCGTCCGGGGGGTGATGTCTGTCTGTTGAGTACCGGCAATATGCTTCCCACTGCAGTGCAGGCATCTGAAAAACTCGCGGGAAATGGTGTTTCGGCACGGGTTCTCAGTTTTCATACCGTCAAACCGCTGGACGAAGCATGCTTGCACGAAGTCTTTGCAGATTTCAAAGTGGCAGTCACCATTGAAGAGCACAGCATTCTCGGCGGCTTGGGCGGGGCAATTGCTGAATGGTCAGCCAATCAGCCTCCTCAAAAAGCACGCCTACTTCGCATCGGGACGGCGGATCGGTTTTTACATGAAGCCGGTGATCAGGAATACGCTCGATACTGTTTCGATCTCACGCCCGAGTCCATCGCGGAAAGAACGCTGCACGCACTGCGCAGTACGTAAAGGCGAGCAAGTGAACAGATCAGATCACGCATCACACAGTACACGGATTGGCGTTGACTTCGATAACACGATTATCTGCTATGACAAGCTGTTTCATCGAGTTGCTTGTGAGCAGAGCCTGATTCCCGCGGACCTGCCTGCCACGAAAAGGCACGTGCGCGATTGCCTGCGTCAGTGTGGAAAAGAGGATGCGTGGACGGAAATGCAAGGGTATGTCTATGGGGCTCGCATGCACAACGCCGTTCCATTTCCGGGCGTACTGGGGTTTTTCGCGCGTTGCCGAGTAGAAAGAATCTCGGCTTGCATCATCAGCCACAAAACCCGTTACCCCTACCGAGGTCCTCGATACGACCTCCATCGGTGCGCGCGGGATTGGTTAAAACATCACGGTTTCTACGACCAGAATCGAATTGGACTTTCATCCGATCAGATCTATTTTGAACCGACCCGGCGAGACAAACACAGTCGCATCGCTGAGGTTGGCTGCTCGCATTTCATAGACGATTTGCCGGAATTTTTGACAGCGCTGGAGTTTCCGTCGGACGTTGTTCTGCTGCTCTTCGATCCAGGACAGTATCACTTGCCGGATACTCGCTTTCATCGTGTCACATCATGGCTGGCGATTGAACAAGCCATCTTCGGAAACTCACACCTTTGACAGAATGACTAATGATACACAATAATCAGCAATCCATAGCACAGTTCCTTGAAGCCGCCGGCTTCGAAGGGGACTTCCACCTTGACCCGTTGGCGGGTGGCGCAAACAACCGGGTTTTTCGCGTCGAGGTTGGCGAAACCGAAGTTCTGCTCAAAGCCTATTTCCACCATCCGAATGATCCCCGGGCTCGGCTTGACGCAGAGTTCGAGTTTTCGGTTTTTGCCTGGGCGAACAGAGTGCATGCCTTGCCTCAGCCGCTGGCTCGCGATCCGCGGAAGCATCTCGGTTTATATGAATTTATCAAGGGGCGGCAGTTGGCCCCGCATGAGGTTACGGCTGAAGCGGTCGATCAGGCGCTTGCCTTCTTCTGTGCGATCAACCAGTACAAGCGTCTACCGAGAGCAAAAACTCTGCCTGCTGCATCGGAAGCCTGCTTTTCGCTTGCGGAACACTTCGGTTGCGTCGAACGCCGCCTTCAGAGCTTGCACCGCATCGACGCATCCTCTGACATTGACCGCGAAGCAGCCCACTTTATCAAGAACGTGCTTTCCGAAGTGTGGAAAACAGTCCGTGATGACTCACTTCGGCAATCTCACGAGCACGGGGTTGTTTTCGATGAACAATTGAACCAGCGGGATTGGTGTCTTTCTCCGTCTGATTTTGGCTTCCATAACGCCATCCTGACGCCGCAAAAACACCTACGCTTCATCGATTTTGAATACGCGGGTTGGGACGATCCGGCGAAGCTGGTCTGTGACTTCTTCTGCCAAGTTGCAGTCCCCGTACCGATGGCGAATTTCGATACGTTTGCCCGCACGGTTGTTTCTGGTTTATCAGATGCGGAAAACCATCTGCAGCGGATTGCGCTTCTGATGCCGGTCTATCAGGTGAAATGGTGCTGCATTCTGCTAAACAATTTTCTGGCGGTTGGCGAAGCGCGTCGTCAATTTGCGGTTGAGGGCATCAAAGCAGAAGAACAGAAAGAGAACCAACTGCGACTGGCACGTCAACTCCTGAAAAGGGTATGTATCTAGACCTGACTGTAGGCATCCCTCGCGTCTGCCCGTTCTCTCTCACATGACACAGGACACACTATGGCATACATTGATTTTCTCTCTGCGATTCACAAGCGCACCCCCCGCGACTATCTCGGACGTGTGAACGAATTCCCGAAAGCCGAGGCTGCGAAAGTTGCCAAGCAGTTCGGATCGGACTACTGGGATGGCGACCGGAAGTTCGGCTACGGTGGCTATCGCTACGATGGGCGTTGGCGTGCCGTCGCCGACGCACTCGCGAAACACTACGACTTAAAGCCCGGCGCCCGCCTCCTGGATGTCGGTTGCGGCAAGGCGTTTCTACTGTACGACCTGACGCAGGCTGTGCCGGGCGTGGAGGTGCGTGGGGTTGACATCTCTGAATACGCCATTGCACACGCCAAAGAAGAAGTCCGTCCATTTCTCGAAGTCGCCAATGCCGCAGAGCTCCCCTTTGCGGATGATAGCTTCGATCTGGTCATCAGCCTCAATACCCTACACAACCTGCACTGTTTTGAGATGGAAAAAGCGCTGCGTGAGATTGAGCGCGTCGGGAGACAGCACAAATACCTCGTTGTGGAGTCC
>JAPUIP010000607.1 GCA_027296925.1 Candidatus Poribacteria bacterium
TGGCGATCTGAAGATGTTGATAAATCCCCAAACCGGTCGCGGGCAATCGATGAACCATCGCAGTGTAAAGAACAACTCCAACAGGAAGAGCGCACGCAAGCGGAGTCACTCAATTTGGATGTACGGAACTCAGGAGAAACCAATCGGGAGTTAGAGGAGTTTAGTTACATTGTCAGCCACGATCTTCAAGAACCGGTCCGTACATTGACAAGATACTGCCAACTTCTGAAAGAAGATCTCGGCGATTCACTCTCACCAAATGCGACCGAGGATATCAAATTTATCACCGAAGCGGCTGACAGGTTGGAGGAGTTGATTTCCAATCTTCTGGAATTTTCTAGAGCCGGACGTGCGAATTTTAAGGAAATCGCTGTGGACTTGAACGACTGCATGACAACAGTGGTGAATCACTTGAACGCCCGCCTCAAAGAAACGGGAGGCGACGTCAAATGGGATGCCTTGCCCATTGTTAATGGTGACCAGACTCTTGTGACTCGCCTTCTACAAAATCTTGTGGACAATGGGCTTAAATTTCGCGGGGAACAGATACCTTGCATCCAAGTATCAGCACAGTCATCGGGTCAACAATGGGAAATTACCGTTGCAGACAATGGAATCGGTATAGAAGCAGAATACCTTTCACAGATCTTCTCTCCATTCAACCGATTAAATCGCGGAAGCAAATACGAAGGCACTGGCATCGGTTTGACGATTGCTCGGAAGTTCGTCGAACAGCACGGCGGCAGGATTTGGGCGGAGTCTGAGCCGGGCAAAGGCAGTCTATTTAAGTTCACCTTAAATAAATTCTCCCAACCCAGTGGGTAAAAATGAGCAAGATAGTATCTTGGCACTCGAATCGTGTCGGTGTGAGCCATCTAAAAATCGGATGCCGTTCATCTGAGTGGTCTTGCTGCCAAACGATAAATCGCACGGAGAAATCACCAAATGAGAACTCCACTGAAGGTGTGGATCATTGATGATAATTTAGCGGATTCAACCTTCCTTTTGCGTCTGCTAGAAAAACTCCCACTCTGGCAAGTCGATGTCGACGTATATGACGAATTCCACACCGAAGAATTCGTCCAGTTTCAGCAAAGTCCGCCGGAGGTCGTTTTCGTGGATTACGTGTTAGGTGCGAAAAAAGGCACGGACGTGATTCGCCGTCTGGCTGATACTGGCAGTCACGCCGCCTTTATTCTACTCACAGGGCATGGAGACGAAACGGTTGTTACCCAAGCTTTGCGCGCCGGTGCCAGTGATTACCTAACCAAAAGAGAACTTTCCCATAGCGAATTCTCGCTTGATATTCTGGATCGAACCCTACGGCATGCGATTCAGCGTAAGCGAAACATGGAACAATTGGAGCATAATGCCTTTCACGATAGACTCACGGGTCTGGGGAACCGAGCCTTGTTCATAGAGCATCTGAGGCATTCTATCAAACACACGAAACGGCATGAAGCCGAGTTATTTGCGGTGCTCTTCCTCGATTTAGACCGTTTCAAGAACATCAACGATAGCCTTGGACATACTGCCGGAGATGAATTGCTTATCTGGGTTGCTCGCCGGCTTTCGGAGTGCCTACGCCCCGAAGATATAGCCGCACGCCTGGGTGGTGACGAGTTTACCGTTCTTATCAGCCAGATGAAACACGTCAGCGATTCAATACGAGTTGCCAATCGTATTCAACAAGTATTGAGTCCTCCTTTTAACCTACAGGGACATGAGGTCTTCATCACTGCGAGTATCGGAATCGCTTTGAGTCGGATAGATTATCAACACCCTGAAGATGTTCTGCGTGATGCAGACGTGGCAATGTATCGAGCTAAGGAACTTGGCAAAAACCGTTATGAGATATTCGACACGGCCATGCGCACCAAAGCAATGAAACGCTTGCAGGTGGAGAACGACTTACAACGGGCGATACACAACAATGAGTTTCGAGTTCATTATCAGCCCATTGTAGAGCTAAGAAGCGGCGTGATTATTGGATTTGAGGCGCTTGTTCGCTGGCAGCACCCCAATCGAGGGCTTCTCTTGCCTAAGGAGTTTATCGCGCTTGCAGAAGAAATCGGACTGATTATTCTTATCGACCAATGGGTGCTCCATGAGGCATGCCGTCAGATTCGTGAATGGCAAAAACGATTTCCCAGCGATCCCCCATTGGTGGTTAGCGTTAATATGTCCCGTAAACAGTTTTTGCAACCGGATCTCATCAAACGGATTGAACAGATTCTGTGGGAGACTGATTTTGATCCCCGTTATTTGAAGCTGGAAATTACCGAAAACATCACCATAGAACAGACCGAATTCATTTCCACTATATTCTCACAGCTGAAAGCGATGAATATTGGGTTATATATCGATGACTTCGGTACGGGCTACTCTTCTTTGGGCGCTTTGCATCATTTTCCGGCTGATATGTTAAAGATTGACCGTTCCTTTATAAGCAATATGCACCTTGATGGCGACGGCTTAGCTATCACCCGCACGATTGTGGCACTTGCGGGTAATTTTGGCATGACTGTGACCGCAGAAGGCGTGGAATCTATCGAACAACTCGCCAAACTCAGAGAGCTGAAATGCGAATATGGACAGGGATACTTTTTCGCCAAGGCAATGGATAATGATGCGGCAGCCGCGTTGATTGCGGCGGCACCACACTGGTGAGGTAGATTTTCTCTGATCCTAGTAGAAAG
>JAPUIP010000608.1 GCA_027296925.1 Candidatus Poribacteria bacterium
GAGTCATAGAGCAGTATACCTGAATGGCGCGGACTTAAGCAAAAAGTTGTAGGCAGCACCTGCATCATAACTGCGTTTCGGGCTGTCATCACTGGCACTTTTTCCCCAAATCTTTGGGTAAAATCAATGTAAATGTTGACCCCTCTCCCGGTTGACTCTCGACCTGAATTTCGCCATCATGGTCTTTAAGAATTTGGAAACTGGTTGACAACCCTAACCCTAACCCAACCCCAACCCCTTTCGTCGTATATCCCGGGTCGAAAATTCGTTCCATATGTTCTTGTGGAATTCCTTTTCCGTCGTCTTTTATCTTCACATAAACATACCTCTCGTCTGTCCTTGTCTGGATATGGATGCTCCCTTCGTTGTCGATGGCCTCCACGGCGTTGAGAAGCAGATTCATAAAGACTTGGTTCAATCGGTCCGGAGAGCAATAAATCTCAGGAATCTGACCGTAGTCTTTGACGACAGTGATGCGATTTTGAAGTTCGTGATGAATCAATGTCAGGGCGCTATCCAGCCCTTCGTGTAGGTCGGCTTTTTGAAATTTGGCTTCGTCCAATCTTGAAAAGCGCTTGAGGCTCTCAACCGTTTTGGCAACCCGCTCGGCTGAGGTCATTATCGTTTGATGGCAATCTGTGAGCAGCTTTCGTAGCCTTTGGAACTGCCTGTTCTCTGTCCGAGAGACATTCAAATCGCCGGTTTCGATGAGGGCGAATAATCGGTGGATGACACGCGCAGAAACATCGGTCGCACTCTTGACGGCGGCAATGGGATTATTGAATTCGTGAGCGACTCCGGCCACTAACTTCCCCAACGCCGCCATCTTCCCTTTGATGATGAGCTGATTCTGTGTTTCCTTCAGCTGATGTAGCGCATCTTGCAGTTCTTGCGTCCTCTCTTTAACTCGGTCCTCGAGAGTCTGGTTGTATGCTTCTAATTGAGCGTAAAGCTGAGCGTTCTCCAGCGAAATCGCAATCTGCGAACAGAGCATTTTCATGACTTGAAGCCGATCGGGAGTAAAAGTGCTTGTTGTCAGGTTGTTTTCGAGATACACAATACCACTGAGTTTGCCTTGGTGGATTAACGGCGCACAAAGGACAGACTTCGGCCGGTTTGAGACAATGTAGGGGTCACGGGTAAATTGCCCCTCGTGAGATGCGTCGTTGAGAACGACATTCTCTCGCGTTCGGGCGACATAGTTGATAATTCCCTCTGAAAACGCCGGATTGCCAATGACAGGAATCGATTGCAGAACACGAGTTGCATCCGAATCGACTTGAGCCTCGGCTTCAACAAGAAGTTGACCCTGTTTCTCCAAAATGAGACACCCTTTCTGAGCGCCGGCATTCTCGATGAGGATTCCCATCATCTGCTCAAGCAACTTTGAAAGGACAATCTCGCCTGAAATCGTTTGCGAAGCTTTCATGACCGTCGAGAGGTCTAGCTGAAAAGATTGGGTTTCTGTTGTTGGTATCGTGTGTGTCATTGCGCTGTCAACAGATGAAACAGCCCTCTGGGATGCTCCGGAGAGCAATTGGGGATACGTTTGGTCAAGGGCTCTGACTTTTGCGGTCGCGCCCCATTTCTCGTAGGCATAACGTGCTTCGAGCATGTAGGTTTGGGCAATCTTTTCTTTGCCTTTTGCCAGATAGAACTTCGCTGCGAGTTCATTTGCAAGCGCTTCTTCTTGGATATATTCATTTTGCCTCGCACCGGAAATGGCGCGGTCATAGTATTCCATCGCTTCTATATCTTGTCCTCGCACTCGTGCGCGTTCCGCCTCGACCAGATTATATTTATGTCGATGATTCATCGGGGCGTGATGTGCCCATTTCTTCATCTTTTTTTGGTTCGCAGCCACCTTTTTGAGGATGCGTTTCTGTTCCGGCTTCCGGGCGGAAGGATATACCGCAAGTTGAGCCAGAGAGTCGTAGAAATGGAATAGAGAAACCATAATCATTCCCGGCGATCCGCCTTCCAGATACGATTCCGTCATTGCCGCATTTTCAACCGCTTCAGCGTATTGATCAAACAGATAACAGAGGATGAGCTTGTTGAAGTATACGGTGCAAATTGCAATTCGATTATTGGCTTCGAGATGAACCGGAAGCATCTGCTCTTCGTTGTAAATTTCACCGATTAAACGGCACGGATTTTCTGCTCGACCCATTAGATTCAAGACCTTCTGCCACCAGATCCTGTGGAAATGAAGGATTAGCTCGTGCTTCAGTTGACCGATGACATCATCGTATTTTGCCCGCTCACGTTCAACTACCGCAAGCTCCACGCCGCTGACATATGAGTGGACTAAGTAGAGGTTTATGGAAGAGGCAACATACTCCATATCCCCGGTGTCCAAACCGCTTTGATATGCTTCCAACATGGGCGGCAATGTTTCCCTAACATGTTCTTTCCAATGTCTCACAAAAGCGTTAACGACAAGGAATGTCCTCGCTTTGTGTTCTTTTGCATTGAGCCGTTCCAATAGATTTAGAGCCAGTTTGCCAAATCGATAACCTTTACCAATGTCCCCCACTACCCCGCATAGAATCAGCCCGTAGGTGGCATAACCAAAGACAGACACTGCCGCGTTGCCATTTTTGACCGATAAATTGAGCATCCTAAATATAGTCAGTGGCATTAATTCAGGAACGGCAATATAGGCGGCAGAACCGATTTTCGAGAGGATACGGAGTGTTGCGAGCTGAATCGGGTCTGTCATTTCCGGCAAGTTTGCCAAGTCCTCGATTCGTTTTCCGACCAAAGTGAACTTCGTGTGCAGCAGTGCGAGTAAAATGTGCCATTTATTCGGTTTTTTGGGAAACTTGATACCCAATCGCTCCAGAATCTCTCGCGCCGTCTTTATGGCATCCAGCGGCTTGTCTTGCGTGATGCAGGCTTGAATCTTCACTTCATAGACCTTCACTTTGTCCAGCAGCGTTTTTGCCTGTGCGACCACCACTTCAGCCAATTGTTCCATCTGCTCAAAGTCAGTATTCAGGTACGCCGCCTCTGCCGCTTGAACATACAGCGGCAATGCGAGGTCATACTGAGTCTGCCAGCTCTCTTCCGCCAACAGCCCCACGCCAAACTTCAAATAACTGTATGCGGGTTGATATGCCGCCGATGCTTTCGCTTTCATGCCCGCAATGAGATTCAGGTGTGCCAGTTCATATCGCTCCTTCTGATCGACGATATGTTCCACCCCGAGATTGAGCGGGTTGACGATATCAAAAATTCTCTCTTCCAGTTCGTTCTCAGCGGTGTTCTTCAGGAGCAGTCGTCCGATTTTCAGATGAACCGCTTTCCTCTCCGCCTCTGAAATCAGCGAATACGCCGCCTGTTGAACACGGTCGTGCAGAAACCTGTAGCTCACCGATTCGACCGCATTCGCCTCAACCGCGATCAGCTTGTACGCATCACCCTGCGGTTGGATGAGCCCCTCTTGCATCGCCGGCCAGAGCGCGTTGGCGGTTTCGTGCGGCGATTTTTCATAAACCACCGCCAACATCTCCAACTCAAAGCGCCCCCCGATGCAAGCCGCCAGTTGCAAGACGTGTTGGGTTTCCGGGTTCGACTTTCTCAATTTGGCTGCCATCAATTCGACCACATTGTCGGTGATCTCCTGCTTTTCGATTTGGTCAATGTCCCATTGCCAGCTCCCGGATTTCGATACAAAGGTGAAGCCGCCGGCCTCATACAAGGTGGTGAGAAATTGATTGACAAAGAAGGGATTGCCATCGGTCTTGTGGCAGACCAACTCCGCTAACGGCGCAACGTTGTCAGCAGAGGTGTGCAGCGTATCGGCAAGCAGTTGGGTGACATCTGGCAGCGTCAATCCGGCAAGGGTGATGCGGCTGAAAAACGTATCGGTTTTCTCAATTTCAGCGAGGGTAAGTATCAGCGGATGCAAGGGGTTCACTTCGTTGTCTCTGAAGGCTACAATCACCAGCAGGTGTCGGGTGTCCGGGTCAGTGATCAACAACTGTAGCAGGTTCAGGGTCGGGACATCCGCCCACTGTAAATCATCGAGGAAAATCACCAGCGGGTGTTCCGGTTGGGCAAACACATGGATGAAGTTGAGGAAGACGAAGTTGAAGCGGTTTTGGGCTTCTGTCGGGCCAAGTTCCACGACGGGCTGTTGCTTGCCAATGATCATTTCGACTTCGGGAATGATATCAATGACGACCTGACCGTTCGGTCCCAAAGCCGCCTGAAGTTTCTCTCGCCATGCAGTAATCTCAGCTTCACTTCCGGTCAGCAACTGGCGCATCAGTGCACGAAAGGCCTCAATAATCGAAGCAAAGGGAATATTGCGCTGGAACTGGTCGAATTTCCCGGAGATGAAAAAGCCCTGTTTTTCGGTGATGGGCTTATAGAGTTCACCCACCAACGCGGACTTGCCGATGCCGGAGTAGCCGGCCACCAGCATCAGTTCCCGTCCCGCCCCGCTAATCCGGTCGAACGCCGCAAGCAGTCTGTCAATCTCCTGTTCGCGGCCATAGAGTTTCTGCGGGATGGAGAACCGGGAAGAGACATCTTCAGAACCTAGGTTGACGTTTTCAATCGTTTTTGTCGATTCCCATCCGGTAAGGCACAATCTTAGATCTGCTAAAAGCCCATAAGCACTCTGGTATCGCGATTCAGCCGTTTTCGATAGCAATTTCATCACGATTTCAGAAACCGTTGTGGGGATGGATGGATTCTGTTCATGGGGGGAGACAGGTTGCTTGGCGATGTGGCTGTGAACCCATTGAATCACATCTGCCGCCTCAAAGGGCAGACGGCCACAAAGCATCTGATAAAAGGTACAGCCGAGCGAATAGAAGTCCGTGCGGTAATCGACCGACCGATTCATCCGCCCCGTCTGCTCAGGAGAAATATACTCCAACGTGCCTTCCAGTATGTTGGGGTTTTGGATCTGCGGGTCTTCTCGCGACAGTTGTGATGCGATACCGAAATCGATCAGTTTTGTGAGAAGCGTCTCTGGCTGGATGAGGAGATTGCGGGGCTTTATATCTTTATGGATGGTCCCCTTTTGATGCACGACGCCCAACGCCGCGGTGGATTGAATGGCAATCCGCAGAAACTTTTCGATGTCCATGCCTTCCGCCGGAATCACCTCGTTGAGGGCAATCCCACCAAAATCTTCGGCGATGACGGCAAAATCGTTTTGGTATCTCTCGTAGCCGTAGTATTTGATGATGCCCTCGGAGTCGAAGGTTGTCCCGATTTCATAATCCCGCCTGAACTTGGCCACTTCTCCCGGAGATGGATGGTCGGCTCTGTGAATCTTGGCCACAATCGGAAGACCGTCTGATTTTCTCTGACCCCGATAAACGATTGTTCGGAGTCCTTGGTAAATCTGTTCCGTGAATTCGTAGCCCAGAATTGTAATCATCATTTCATACCTTTTTCTCAATGGTGATCAATTAGTTAAGCCGAAAGTTGGGTATTAAAAAACATTTGCGTTTGGAGAAGGTGTGGCGTCCCATGGTGTTTGGAAGTGACCCGGTCGCGCCACAACTTCGACGCTCCCGATTAAGTCATTGCCCCGTGTCGGCTTAAAAGTGCCCCGCAGTATCTGATTGATTTGGTCACAGCC
>JAPUIP010000609.1 GCA_027296925.1 Candidatus Poribacteria bacterium
TCTGGAAAGCCAGTTCATACCCGTCGGGGTCGGTCACCTGTGTCGCCCACATCCCATTCCCGACGTGCGGCTCTGACGCATCAATACCGCGTGACCTCACATCTCGGTAGAACTTGAGAGCGTCATCACAGAAGAAACACAGAGACACGCCCTCACCTTTGTTATCAATGAGAACATCGGTGGCATCGGTTAGTAAGGGTTCACGCAGGACCAGACGCTCTGTCGTCAAGGTTGGAAAGGTCGAGAAGTCAAATACATCTGTATCGTTCATCGTTCACCTCATCTATCTCCAAACCTTGTACTTGCCTTGGACGAAGCCGCTATCAGGCCACTGACCGACTCGACCATCTCCTAATTCTGGCCACAGCGCCGTACATTTGGCAAACATCTGTTCACCCAAGTCAGCTAAAGGTCTTAGGTCGCTGATGTCTTTTGTAGCATGATGCAACCGAGATGCGGTTGAGAGCAATGCCTCTCGCATGGTCCACTGACCTGTTGCCCACGGACGATTTTCCATCAGGATGCTGGTCGGAAACCACGTTATCATTGCCAAGGCGCGGTAGGCACACATCGTTGCCCATGCGGTTGGATAGGTCTCATTACACACAGCCATTGGATACCCATCGAACAACGCTTGGCAAAAATGATGATGCATCTCAGCATACCAGCTTTCCGGAAGCGGACACAATATATACCAACCCGTGATGTCGTAAAGCAGATGCCTCAGCGCGCCGTATTCAAAGTCAATCAGTCGCACATTTCGATTCGAGACGTGATTATTCGTTGGTGCCGGGTCGCCATGAGAAAATGCTAAGAACTCGCCCGGTTCAACATAGGTTTTAGCGATGGAAGTTAGAACGTGTTCCCAATGGGGCGGAATGTCGAGACCAAGCACCTCAAACCAATTCTCTAATTTGTCTCGATTTCTCAACCATTGGTTGGCCTCCTGAAACCGTCCGACCGCTTGATTTCCAGGTAGCGTTACACGACATTGTTTAAATTCATCAAGCCGATGCCGTGTTTCAACAGCCATTTTAGCCATTGTCACGGCGAGTCCTTTCAGATGTTTTCTGATGCCGGGCAAATTCGCTTCCGCAAAAACCGTCTCAAGATTTCGTGATTTACCCAAATCCTCAATGGCATAGATGCGCTTTTCTCTATCGCCGCCATAAAACTGGGGCACAATGTCCAATACCTCTGACAGGAATATCAAAGCCGCCCACTCGGAAAATCCACGGACATCGTCGTGAATCTGTTTGATAAAGAGCGACGTAGTGTCAATCGTATTGGAATCGACAAGACATCGAACAACAAGACTCCGCCCGTCTTTGATAACGGCTGGCGTTGTTAGAATCAAATCATCTGTCGAAAAGTGCTTTCGTACGATAACTTGGGCGTAGTTTAAGAGTGTAGATAAATCCATGAGTCAAATAATACCTGCGAGACAATGTGCCAGCCAACCCATCTCATCTGATTTGAAATGGGCATCTGGTATTCTCAAAAGACCAAGGGAACTGGACAGCCCACACCGTGGTTTGCATCGTTGCTGAAATGATCAGTTTCCCAGGCTTTCATCAAGATGACCAAAGATTTCGCGTAATCGTTGCATATCCGCAACAGACAACGGTTCTCTGTGTTCATACCTGGGCTGCCCCGATGGGATCGGGATTCAAAGCAACCTGCGTAAATCGTCAAGGCAGCACGATGACTTGGCTCTTGGAATGCAACTTGAGCCAATCGTGTTTCAGTATTGCGTACCGATATTCATCCTCAAAGATTCCGTCCAACTGCTGACCCCCAGAATGCTGCCGCCTGCTAGAACACCATTTATCGTGGCGTAAAAACCGAATCTCACCTGCCTGCCCTGCTCATCATATTCAGGTTGGCAACTTTCCCTCAGTTCACTCAGCATGTAATCAGAGGCTGGAAAGCCGCTGAACGACGCAACGACCTGATAGAAATTGGCTTCGGTAATGCGATGCAGCGTGATGGCTCCGCAACGAAGTGCGCTAAACTGTAACTGCGTTGTCATATTCACATTTTCAATTAAACGCTATCGCCTTGCGTCAAGCCCCTACCAGCGAGGGGTCCAGGTAGTTGTGCAACGAGAGATGTCAGAGATTCTCCGCCAAAAACTCGACAACTTCCTTTGCCTCATCTCCACCCGACTTTGCATGCGCTATCAAAGGGATACCGTGTGGTCCCAAGGCGTGCTTCATTTCCGGGAATGCCTTTAGAATACCCTTGACGATATTGGTTTTTCCGAGCATCGCGGCGGCAAAAAGGTCTATCCGCACACCTTTGGAGAGCAAGAATTCGGCAATGTCTCTCCTGCCCATATGCGCCGCAGCACCTAAACCGGTTTCCCAGTCACCTCCGCCCCAATCCCAACAGGAGTTGAGAAGCATTGGCTCTTCTTCAAGCAATGCTTTGACTTTGTTTAGGTCTCCATGTGCATTACCCACAAACGATTCTACTCTTTCTGAGTCGATCCTTGGTTTCTTCTCCATTTCTTGATTCCTCCATTCTGCGAATAATGACACCGCTCATTTTTCCTTCAACTCTAAAACCCAGTTTGCGATAGACCTTGATAGCGGTCACGGTCGGTTAAATTCAACCTCGTCAAAACTGAATTTCAATCATTGCATTCACTCAGATGCCAACAAGCAAGTTCATTGACGAACATGTGCACAGGCAACATTGATTCCGGTTAGCATAGACGAGTATCCACAAGATATTTGCGCGACCCGTCAATTTAAGCGTGACAAGGCACGACGCAGAACTCAAGATGTTCGGCTATGCTTTGCTTCCCAAGCGAGGAAGAGGCGTCGTGTCTCTTCAATCGTTCGTGAGGTGCTGACGAGGGCTTCCTCCAAGAACGTTCGGCAATGCGCTTCGTAAGCCGCATCCCGAGGTGCATTGGCCGACAGTCCCGTATCGCAGGTAAAAACCGACTCGTGTGCGTCGGTGCCATCGGAATAGAAGAGTTCGTTGATGAAGCGGCGGGCGGTTGGATTGTTGATGCGCCCCACGGAAGGATCTTCGCCCTCGACACGGACAAACGCAAACAGATTGATGGCGCGAAATTGGGACTCCGGGACACCGTTGCTGTCGCAGATTTGACCATGCGCTTCATCAAGGTCATCGACGTGCATATTTCCCACCAGCGTGTGACCCTGTTCTGAGAGCGCGAAAAACTCGCACAGGTCTTGACCCCAGAGATAACCCGGCGGACGATGGTCGCTGAGTTCGTGCGATACGACACAATGTGGAGAAGCATAAGTGTCGGCAATCTGGCCCGGGAGTGCGATCCCAAAAGGACGGCCTCCCGGCACGATGCTAAGCAGCGCCCGCATGGTTGTCGTTTTGCCCACGCCGCCGGGCCCCGCGCCGATGATATACGACGCGCCCTGTGAAACATGAGACATCAGCCACGCCGCCAGTTCGAGGCTGAACGTTCCTCGCTCGATGAGGTCAAGCAAAGAGAGCGGACGGTCTCCCCGTCTTGAGCGACTCAGTTCAGTCAGGACAGCAGTATCATTTTCATTTAAGGATTGGTGAGAATCCGGGTTGCGTTCAATGTCTGTCATTCTACCTCCAGTTTTTAAGGGATTAACTTGAATGGGATTGGTTTGCAACGACCGCTCCTTGTTAGTTTTTTATTACAGGTTGCTTCAAATGTCCAGTGGGCGTATAACAGAACTCAAGCCTCAGCCCGTCCGGCGACCAACCGTGCCAGTAGGACGGACCCAGCGGCGTGATTCGGCGTGGTGTGCCGCCATCAACCGGAAGGATATAGATGAGCGACTTCCCCTCTTCGAAGTGGTCGCTGATGGCCAACTGCGTGCCGTCGGGCGATAGGCCGTGGTCGTTATTGCAGCGGGTGGCGAATCCAGTGTCGATTGGCTTAGGGTCACCGCCAGTGACCGGCAGCTTATAGATGCGACCGCTACCGTTGAATAGAAAGTATTGTCCATCTCGTGACCAGTTGGGTGCTTCGATATGGTTGCGGGTGTGATAGACGATATGTCGGTCTTTTGAAGCGATTACAATGGTTTCCAGCGTGCTTTCCAACACTGGCGGAGTCGTGTTCAAGAAAGCGAGGAGATTTCGAGTCAAATGATTCATAAAAATTCATCTCCAAATATAGATCGGAGGTTTACCCCTAATCATGAGTTGTTCCTATTCTACGGTAGCAATGATGTTGAATATCGAACCATTGTCCCTCAAATGAACGGATGAGGGTGGTGTAGACGCGAATTTTGAGAAAATTTGTCCCGACATTCAACTGAGCACGGGGAAACATCCCGCGATACGGCGACCAGAGCATTGGCTGCCATTTGCTGTTGTTGATAGAGATTTCAACGGCATCCTGAAAGGGAACGCCGTGTTCCAATTCCACAAGGGTTGTTTCTGCATCTGGAATCTGCTCCAGATTAAATGTGGATTCGTATTCTACGATACCCGCGTAATATGGTAAACCGTTCTCCTCCCAAGCTTCATACCCACCCGTCGGATTGAAATCTACAAGCCGCAGGGGATTTAATGCCACACCGAAGTCGCCGGCCAAATACAGCGGGTTGACTAGCCCGCCATCGATCCGATCGGTTCTTAAGGAGATCGTTATCGTATTTGTGCCCATTTTCACATGGTCAGTGATGTCGGTTGCTAGGCTGCCTCGCACATGAGCTTCTGTCTCATTAAAATCTGCCTCACTCATCCGAGATGCACTATTAATCTGGATAGTCCAATCACCCACGAGAGTATTGGGTTCCATGATCAACTCAATCTGACCGGAAAACTGATTTTCAAACTCGAATCGATAGTTGACATGAATCAAAGGAAGTTGCAGTTCCGGAGCAGAGCCGAAGAACAGAGAAAGCTGCGGCGTAAAGCGAAATCCACCATGAGCAAGTTGATTGGGAAGTGGGACGGCGGGAACGGTTTCCTGCTGGAGCGGTTGATTATCCTCGTCGAGCAGTTCCATCTGCCAGTCATACATACGGAGAAGATTCTTGTTTTTAGGAACCACTTTCGCAGATGACGCGACGGGAATGATGACTGTGGGAGGAACGTGCGAGGGTGACGCGTGTACATTGTCATCGCCCGCCGGTATCATAGGGAGCAATTCTGTTATCAGGAGCGATTCAAATGGATAGATGGTGCGCGCGTAGACGCCCTCAGTTTGCGTTAACAGATTCGGCATATCGTCATCGAGTGGTATCTCCCGTAGTTCAGATGCCGATCGGAATTCAACGTGAAGTTTAATGTCTACGGTATTGAGTAAAAACCAGAGACGTCGGTTACCGTCTGCCCTTGTCACGATCTGGAGCTTTTCAGACGTGATTTCAAGCGACGGTTTTGCGGTTTCAAGAAGCCTTAGCAGATACGGGTCAGTTTCAAATGCCGCCTCAAATCGGATGACGGTCCCGCCCGCTTGCTCAAAGGCGTTTAGCCATTTTTCAAGTGGTGCCTCCACAATCTGCATCTGAGGAAGAAGTACCGTATGAACTGAAATGTCGCGGATGTGAACCTTGCCGTCTTTGACCTCACCCGACTCTAAAATGTCCGTATCAACCATCAAAAAGTCAATATGTGCTCCCATAAGCATATTCAGAAGTCGTTGGTAATCTCGCAGATCGGTCCTAGTTGGTAGACCGCTGTTGGGGTCAACAACCAAGACCTCTGCATCAATGTATGTGCCTTCGAAATGACGGGCGATTCGATCTATACGTTTCGACAGGGCACCGAAGTGCAACCAATATGGCATCTGAAAGAAAAAGGTGGGCGGCGCATCGTGCTTCGTCAGGGAGTGAGTGGTATAGAAAAAGCCGTGGGGCACCAGATAGCGGATTCCCATCAGCATCAGTCCCTCGCTGATGAGTTTGGCATCTTGTAATGTGCCACTCCACCCAAGGCTATGAAAGCATTCACATAGCGATCCTTGTTTTCCATAGAAATATGCCGCCGAAGCTGTCGCACGTGCATTCTGGCGGATTCCAGCTCGGAGCAGATCCATGGGTGCCCCGGCTTTTGTATGTCCCGGCTCACAACCTGGAATGTCCATATATTTGAGTTGTGCAAGCCGCTGACTCCCTTTTTCGCCGGAGTATCGCAGATTATGCCGGCGACACCAACCGGAGATCTGTTCTTCAAAGCTCTGACAGAACAGTTTATATCTCAGTCGATCGAGATCGAAAGCAACCTTAAGATGTTGCGGATGTGTTCGATCAGCAAGCGCCGGTAAGAGGGGAAGGAGATTATAATCGTATTCTGCCAAGAATGCTCGCGGTATGCATTCCGACCAGCCCGGGGTCGTCTCATCGACAAAGATGGAGTGTATCCTCTTGCCAAATTGGTCACCGAATTCAGCCCGATAGCGTTCATACGTGAGCTGGATGAAATGTCTGATGGCCTCTGGATTGAGGACGTCGACAAAATCTCCCCAATATTTATGGTGGTCTACGACCGCCTGCACGGAGACGAATATCCGATGTGGGCCTTTCAGAACGCCAGTTTCAAGCGTTGGCGTTGGGTGAGAAGCAAAGTAGCGTTTCTGATTGTAACTCGTCAATCCAGTTTCGTTATAGGAATTGTTCGCAAGAACAACGCCGACGTAAGCGCCCAGATTGACGCCACCGGACCAATCTATCTGTTCTCCGACGCGCGGATAGGCCATACAGGAGAGGACTTTCCCCACGGGTAGCGCACGGCGTAACGGCCCGCCGGGCACATCAAAGTGTCGTTGGATCAGCCGTGTGGCATGGAAGTGGGGCATACCCAGTGTCACCTGCCCACCCGCAACTCCACTCGGATAGGGATATTCATCGTACAAATGAACAACCAGCCCATGTGATTCTGCGGCTTCGATGGCAACCCGAACCAGTCGGAAGAAAGCGTCCGATAGATAAGGTTGGCGCAATCCTTGTCGAGGGTGGATGAAGAATCCACGGATGCCCTTATCCGCCATTTGAGCAATTTGCCACCGGATTTTCGGTTCAGTCATATCGCCGTTCCAAAACCAGAATGGATAGAATCCGAAATCGATGGGCCTCGCTTCAGTCTGTTGCTGCATACTCAAGTTCCTTTTATATGGGTTATTGCGCTTTGCTACTGTTCCTCTTCGGTAATAACAATCTCCTGATTAACCGGGACATTCTCAACACTTTGCACAATGCCACTCGGCCAACGAACCTTGACGGATGCAACCGTGTCTTGGTCACTCATGCCGAAGAAGACACGCGGGTCGTTACTGCACAGATAACTATAGCCGGTTCGGACCTCTCGCAACTGCGTGTTATCGCCCGCAGTCACGGTGACTTGTGCTCCAATACCATCTCGATTGCTAGTTGTGCCCGCTGTCTTGATTCGCAACCAATTCCGACGATTCCCCCATTCATTCCGCCACAGTCGCGCTTCACCGTTGAGGTTTGTTATAACAATGTCGACATCCCCGTCGTTGTCATAGTCTCCGAATATTGCCCCCCGGCTGACACGCAGAATCGGTTCGAAAGCCGTTTCGGTAAAAGCGTTGTTACCCCCATTGCGAAACAGTTGATTCGGCTGCGGGTAGGTTATCACATCGGTCATCTGCTCAACATGTTCAAAGATATGTCCATTCGCGACAAAGAGATCTAAGTGACCATCGTTATCGTAATCCAAGAAGCAGGTACCAAATCCCAAAAGCAGATAACTTTCTTCCCCGACATGCGCCTTATAACTCACATCGGTGAACGTCCCATCGCCATTGTTCTGATAGAGTGTGTTGGTTTCGTAAGAGAAGTTGGTCACAAAAATGTCGAGAAAAC
>JAPUIP010000061.1 GCA_027296925.1 Candidatus Poribacteria bacterium
ACTATTTCATCTACCTCAACCCCAAGACCGCCAAATTCCACTTTATACCGTGGGGGGCAGACAAGATTTTTACGAAACAGAGTAAGGAATCCGATCCCCGTGCGCCGCTTTCCGTGAAAACCAGAGGCTTAATTGCCCACCGGTTGTACCAAACGCCATCAGGTCGTGAGCGTTACCGTAAAACCTTGCACGGCATACTGGACAAACATTGGGACGAAGAAAAATTGCTGGCTGAAATCGACCGAATCGAAGCGATGCTCAAACCACACTTGGCCCAATCGCAATTTGGGTTTGGCAGCGCACTTGAAGGGACACGGGAATTCATCCGTCAACGCCGCGACGAGATCATTAACGAAACTGCGGACGGTATGCCGGAATGGAAAAAGGCCCCAAGCGAGCCATTCGTGATCGCGTCGGTGGGAAAAATTAAAACCAAGTTCACCGCCAAATTCTTTCAGGATTCGCCTCGAGATAGTACCGGCCTTGGGCAGATTGAATTTGAATTGACCATGGCGGGCAAAAAGGTGGAGATGAAAAATCTCGGCGTGCATGCGTCGTGGACCAGCGGGAAGGGGAAAACCAGCACGCCAGCAATCAGATTTGTCGGTGAGCGCGTTGACAACGGCAAGAAACTGTCGTTCGAACTGATAATCGATGAAGACAAATTCAAAGTGGATGAAGCCCCGATTGAGTGCGAAGGCAAAGCTGACGGTGGCTTTTTGCGCGGCCTGACCAAACTCACTGCGGCGAGTTTAGACGCCGGCGGCAAAGTTGAAGGCGAATTCGAAGGCGAAATAATGAAAATGAAAGGCTTCGACCGCGCCGAAAAGTCGAAACCTAACTCCAAAGGAAAATGAAATGAAAAAGAGATCAAAAATCATCGCGGTTATCGCGATCTGCAGTATCGCGATGCTTATGTTGTTAATCAACCAATACAAGAATCTCAACGCTAAGAGTGATGGCGAGGACAAGTCCGGAGGGCAACTCGTGTATCAGGCCAAAAGAAATGAGATGCCTGGCCGCAATCGAGAAAATCGTGGAAATCGAAATGCGGGTAGGGATGGCGCTCTACGTGGCAGGAATTCTGAGGCCAATCGGGATAAGGATTCGAAGGCGGATGAGGATTTCTACCGTGTGGTTATCGAGAATAACCTGTTCCGCAATCTCGGATGGAAGAAGCCGAACCGGAAACCACAGTACACACTGATGGCAACACTCATCGAATCAAAGGGAAACATTGCAAAGGCGTTCGTGATGGAGCAGCGAGAGAATCAATACTACTATGTCTCTGTGGGCGAAAAAGTGGGGGACGCCACTGTTAAAAAGATCCGATCAAATGAAGTCATGCTCTATCAGGCAGGAAATATGCTGACAATTCGCACCGAGTCGAGCCAATTTCTCAGCGGTTCAGATGGGGAAGGTGGTGAGCCTCGACCCTCGAATCGTGAAAATCGCCCGAACCGGAATTCAGAAAATCGTGATGGCAAGCAACCTAATCTAAAGAAAATGAAGAATCGGTTTCAAAACGCGTCTCCAGAAGAAATCCAACGTATGAAGGAAGAATTCCGCCGAGCGCAAGGAAACAAAAAACAGGTGGAAGGCAAAGCAAAGAAGGAGGACAAATCGAAAGACGATGTCGACGATGACAAAGGAGGAGTGGAAGGCAAAGGGAAAGTGGATTACAGAGAAGTGGAAGGCAAAGGGAGAGTGGAAGGCAGAGGAAAGTAAAGGGGCAAGCACCAGCAACCAAACACCTGGCTATTTACTAAAGTCAAAATCAGAAGGATTATCAAACGCTATCGGCATAATCGAATGGAAAACAGAAATGTACTTCAGATAACGCGCAAAAGGTACAATAATACGACTTTTTCACTTAGCCCTGATCTAAAGATCGGGCTGATAGCTCAAGTCCACTGAAGTGGACTCGGATTGTTCGTTTTAGTCGTCTTCAGACGACTTTGGCTTTGAGCCTGAACTTCAGTTCAAGGCACCTGGGTTCATAAGTGAAAAACTCGTAACAATAACCGATTCCGCGCCAATTCCATCTGAACACCTTCGACCTTATACAATCGCCCACAAATCATTTCATTGAAGCGTTTCGTCGGATGGATGTTTCCATGGCTGAAACCGTGGCGTTAGAGAGGGCGAGGACGTCGTGATCACGGAGACACTCGACGGCGGCCTGGAATGGACTTCCACATGAGCCATCACGTTTCAGAAGTTTCAGAAGGAGAAAACACAAATGAAGCCTTTACGGATTGCTGTCATCGGAGCCGGTGCATACGAGAGTTCCCGATCGCGTGCCTATCAGGCGACCATCACGAAACTGACAGACCTTTACACGCTCTGTGCGATCTGTGACAGAAACGCCGAAGCGTGCCGAGCCGCCGCCGAGGTCTATGGCATCCCCGCGCAATACACCGACGTTGAGGAGATGCTCCATGCCGAAAAACCGGATGTGGTTTTCTGTCTCACGCCGACCGACTCACTCAATGTGATGGCGATGACGGTTGCACAGCATAAAATCAATGTCATCACGGAAATTCCCATCGCGATCTCTCTGCCGATAGCAGATGCCATCACGCAAACGGCCCGGAAGAATGGCGTCAAGTACGAGATTGCCGAGAACGTCTGGTTATGGCCGCATGAGCGGTTGAAGCAGAAGATTGTCCAATCTGGTTTGTTGGGCAAAATTAGGCACGCTCGGCTGTGGTACGCATCGGGAAGCTATCACGGCTTCAACGCCATCCGCATGATTCTCGGCTGTGAGCCCGTGCGCGTGTTGGGTTATGCCGACGAAGTACCGACGCAGCCCTACACCGGCTACGGCGGTGAGGCGATGACCAGCCGGTGGTGGGAGTCGGGTATGATTGAATTTCCGGAGGGGCTCATCTGTCTTTATGAGATGCCGCCTCCGGGGGCGCGTGGGAGTCACTGGGAGATCGAAGGTACGGCGGGTTACCTCTCCGGGGATGAGTTGGTGCTCTACAAGGACGGTGAACAGGAGCGTTATCAGATTGAGGATGTCCATACAGAGATCGATGGAGAGCGAGTATTAGACCACGTTCGAGTAGACACTTCGCCACCGATTGTCTGGTCCAACCCGTTCGCGAAATACAAAGTTTCGGCGGCTGATGACGTTGCCAAAGCGAGTATTCTTCAGAGCATGTATTGCGCTGTAACTGAGAATATCGAGCCCGTGTATGGCCCAACCAACGCACGACGCGATTTGGAATTGTGGGTCGCGGTTCGTGAGAGCGCTCATCGCGGGAATGTGTGGGTAGATTTGCCCATTACAGAAATGACAGCACTTGAACGTCAACTGCATGAAGCATACACGCAAAAATACGGGGCTGACCCAACTTCAGGAATCGAGACTCTCAAGAATGCCCCCTTCGATCGGTCGAGCGTGGTCTGGGCGGTCGCCGGGTGGTTGTAGGGACGGGCACCATAATGACGCATTGTGTTCTGCGTATCTCGTTTCCCGTTGCGTGCCGAGCCAATTTCCTACGGCAGGACGCACGCTCTCAAATCACGAGGATAACTTGTCAATGAGTCAAAACGGATTAAAAATTGGAATTGTCGGTGCGGGTCAGATGGGACGTGCCCATCACAGTGCCGTCGCTGCCTACGGCGCCCAGGTTGTCGCGGTGCACGATATTCGCCTGGAAGCCGCGCAGCAACTCGCAACGGATGCCGGCGCGGAAATCGCCACAGCGGATCTCGAAACCTTCTTCGATGGTGAACTGGATGGCGTGGTGATTACGGCGCCGCCTCCAGTTCGCCTTGAACCGGTGCAACTCGCTTGTGAACGTGGGATTCACCTGATGATCGAGAAGCCGCCGGCGTTAACCATGACGGAAGGGCGGGCTTGCCTGAGACACATCGAAAACGCCGGAGTGCTCGCCGCTGTCGGCTTTCAATTGCGCTATAGTCCGCTCTACGAAAAATTGAAAGAACTACTTGCCGGTGAAACTATTCATCTGGCTCGAACCGTGTGTACGGTTGACTACTATCTGAGTTTTCGGGCGCGGCCGTGGTTTTTGCAGCACCGGATCAGCGGCGGCCCCATCGCCGAACAAGCCATCCATGTGCTGGACTGTGCCCGTTTCATCATGGGAAATCCCAAACCGGTTCAAGCGCACGCGCTCGCGGTCAAAAACATGGCGTTGGATCGAACCGAATTCGACGCCGAAAACGCTATCCAGATGACCTACGAACTTAACAACGGCGTCTTCGGCACGCACATGAATCACTGTGGTACTGAAGGATTCAGCTTTGATATCGAGGTTGTTGGCCCTCACCTGCGCCTTCAGGCGAACATGACGAGCAATCGTATCGTTGGCTACCTGAACGGACAGGATGTCGATGAGTCGCCCGCCTTCGAGAACAGTCTTGGGCTGGATAAAACCGGCGCCTGGCTGCGCGCCATCGAAACCGGAGAACGGTCACTGATTAGATCAGATTTTACGGACGCAATGCAGACCCTGACGCTGGTGGCGGCGGCCGTCAAGAGTCGCGGGACCGGCAGATTTGTAAAAGTCGAGGAGTTATAGAGATGGAAATTCGGAAGGTCCTTATCACCGGAGCCGCGGGGTATCTCGCTCAATTTATCATCGAACGGCTCCGAACGAAATATGAACTGACACTCACCGATCGGGTGGAACCCAAATCGGACTTCAAAGATCTGCCCTTCGTGCAAGGCGACATCACGACCGCCGCGGACATCGAAAAAGCGTGTGAGGGGCAAGACGCGGTGGTACACCTTGTGGCATTGGTTCGGGAGCGCTTCGATAAGCCGGCGTGGCTCTTTGCAGATGTGATGGTCAAAGGCACCTGGAACCTCGCCGAAGCTTGTGCCAAGCAGGGGGTGAAACGTCTGATCAATATTTCCAGCATCTCCGCCTGTAGTCCGCTTCCCAACAGCGAACTGCCTTATCGTGTCGGCGATCCATTTCATTTCGGTCAGGGCGGTTTACACTACGCGCTGGCAAAGTATCTTGGTGAGCAGGTTGGAGAGGCCTATCACCAGGCGCATGGGCTGAGCGTCATCCATCTTCGCCCTGGCGTCATCGCCGGCGACGGCCTCAACCCCGGTCCGCAGGCCCCCGAAGATTCGGATGAACCGTGGTTTGTTTATGTCGACCCGCGTGATGTGGCGCAGGCTGTCGAGCGGGCGATCGAAACCCAAAGCGTCATGTACGGCGTCTACAATGTCGTTGCAGGCAGATCGGATTCTCGCCACGATTGGAAGCAAACCGCTCAAGAGTTGAGTTATCGTCCCGAACACAATTGGCCCGAAATACCACAGATGGAGGAAAACCGATGAAAGTATTAGTGATTGGCGGCACGGGAAATATCAGCCGCGGGATTGTCGCAGCATTGTTGAAGCGGAATCACGAAGTGGTGTTGTTCAATCGAGGGCAGCATCCGGATGCGCCCCCGCCGGATGTGCGCGTCATTCACGGCGATCGCCGCCAGCGCGAGGATTTCGAGAATAAGATGCGTGCAGAAAAGTTCGACGCTGTCATCGACATGATCTCTTATAACGCGGATGACGCCGCCTCTGCCCTGCGTGCATTTCGAGGAAGGGTCGATCATTTCGTTCACTGTTCAACGGTGATGACTTATGGTCCGCCGTTACCGTTGAGTGGTGTCAACATTGACGAAACCGCGTCGTTAAACGGCCAGTCGGGGTATGGGCTCGGCAAGATCGCCACGGATGGGTTGCTGCTGGATGCGCATGCGGAAGATGGGTTTCCTGTGACAATCTTCAAGCCCTCCTACACCCATGGGCCGGGGATGCCTGTCCATCGACAGGTGGGAGGCGACGGGAGTTGGATTGATCGCCTTCGCAAGGGAAAGCCAATCCTCTCCGCTGGAGACGGGCTAAGCTATTTCCAGTTTCTCTCATCGCGTGACGCCGGAGTTGGGTTTGCGGCGGTGCTTGGGAGGGCACAATGCTTTGGTGAGGTTTACAATATCGTTCACCCGCGCGCACGAACATGGGACGAATGGCACCGCACAGTCGCTGAGGCATTGGGCGTGGAAGCTGAAATCGTGCATGTTCCGCAGGAAACGCTGATCGCCATTTCGGATGAACGCTTCGGCGGATTAAGGGGAAACTTCGGGCATACGCAGATCTATAGCGGTACAAAGCTTGCCAGAGATGTCCCAGAATTTCAGCCACAGATACCGCTGGTCGAAAGCCTTGCGGAAAACATCGCCTGGATGGACAAACACAATCGCATACCTGACAGCGATGCCGATGATCTGGAAGATCGGATTATCGCTGCGGTTCGTGACCTGCCAAACCGTTTTCATTGAGCTCGGACCACCGCTTTTTGAACGTATCAATAATACCATTTTCAGTTCCAGATGAGCCCATTCTCAAATCCCCCTCAATCCCCCTTTCGTAAAGGGGGTCGGGGGGATTTTATCGGCTGCTCTGTGATTTTTTGTTCCTGACGAAATGGGCTCAGTGAAAACGACAAATGGTATAATTCAACCTTCGCTCGATGCGCTTCGTCAAAAGCAGCGTCTGAGCCGGGACGTAGAAGCCCGGCCAGTGGTTCGTTTCATTTGTATTCTGTATGGGCGGATGCTAAAATCTAAGGTGTGCGGAGCCCCCCGCACACCAATTTTTTGTTGCCCCCCGAAAGCTGAGAGAATTTGATGGCAGACCTACCCGACTCAATCCAACTTGCGTTTGACGACGTTGAGCGTTTAGCAGACGAACTCAGGCTGGCCCAGGAATTACAGCAGAGCATGATACCCAAGATGCCGCCGATGCTGGATCAGTTTGACATCGCGGCAACCTGGCTGCCTGCGAACGAGATGAGTGGTGATTTCTACGATTTCGTCCCAATAGATCAAGATCGGTGGGGCATTGTGCTGGGCGATGTCATGGGAAAGGGCATGCCCGCAGCGATGGTCATGGCGCTCATGCGGAGTGTGCTGCGGATGGTATCGAAAACCTCATCTTCGCCCAGACCGGTTTTGGATGCCCTCAACCAACAACTGCTGGTCGATGTTACGCCGCGCAGGCCAGTCTCACTCATCTACGCTGTCCTTGATTCCTATCAGCGAACATTGACGGTTGTCAATGCCGGAATTCCCTATCCGTTGATGTTGACTTCCAGCGGCAAGTGTGAGGAGATCGAGATCGGGGGTTACCCGCTGGGAAGCACGAAGCGAGGATTCGACTATGTTGACCGGGTAATCGACCTTCACCCCAATAGTGCCATTGTACTGTACTCCGATGGGATTGATGAAGCGCAAAACGATGCAGGTGAAACGTATGGCTTTTCTCGCTTGCCGCGCATTATCGAGGGCAATGCAGATCTGGCGGCAAAAGCGCTGGCAGATTTTATCTTGCAAGATGTTCTCAGCTATACGGGACATGCGCGCCATGATGACATGACGCTTGTCGTGATCAAGGCGAAAGAAGCGATTGCAGAGACTTACCAGCAGAGCAACCGCGCGTATCAATTGGTGCCCGAATGCCTCCGATCCAAGATTCGGGGAGAACAGGGCAAGATCGAGGGTGAGCACAGCGTCGTGACGTTATTGACGGTGGATTTTACCCAATCGTTGATGGTTGAAGACTTTGCCGAATCTCAGTCGCAGTCCACTCCGAAACCAGAGCATGCCCGCCCAGATGCTGATAAAATCAAGCATGCAATTGACACAACCGCGCAGATTATTTTCAATTACGAAGGGCTTGTGAATCGAACTTTGAGCACGGAGATTTCGGGGTTTTTCGGCGCACCGATTCGTCATCCCAACGATGCTGAACAAGCCATCCACGCGGCAATCGAAATTCGTGATACGCTTCACAGCATGGGCGAACAGCAAGGCAACCCCTTCGAGGTTCAGATTGCGCTCCATACAGGGACTGTGGTTGTTAGCGATATTTCGGACGAAGCCGTTGAATATTCCCAGGTTGAGCCGCGTTTCGACACCGTCAGGACTTTGATTGCCAAAGCGGAGCCGGGCGAAATCTGGATCGATGCAAATACCTATAGATTCACTCGCGCGCATTTTGATTATTCGCTATTGCCGCCGATTGAAGTGGAGAGAGGGAAGTACTCGCTCCAGCCCTACCGATTGGTCGGTCAGCGAACCCATCAGCGCGTCAGACATTCTGGCGATACCTTCCTGCACCACGAAACCCAACTTGAACGATTACAAGATTATGGCGATGCCCTCGTCGAGGAAGGGGTGGGGCGAATTATCTCGCTTGTGGGTGGCGCCGGTATCGGAAAAAATCGGCTGATGGCGCAATTCAAAGAAAGTCTGGGGGCTCGGGTCGTGTGGGTGACGAGCCGCTGTGCTCCGGAAAAGCAGCGAAGCAGCTACGCGGTGTTCGTACCGATCATCCAGGGTATTCTCGACATTGACATATCAGCCTCAGGCCCTGATCGCAGCGCGCAGATGCGGGCGGCACTTGAAAGGCTATACAACGATGCCGCAATCGATTGGGTATTTTCGATTGATGAGATGCAGGCTTATTTGGAGTCGCTCCTTTTTGTAGACCAGCAACTCCATGAACAAACCACTTTTCTCTCCTATGAGCAACTTCAGCGTCAAACCTTCGTCGCGATCCAAGATCTGCTTGTGGCGGCTGCGCACCACCAGCCGCTTGTGCTTGCGCTAGATGACCTCCGCTGGATTGACGATGTCTCTAAAAATCTCATCACCTTCATCCTCGATATTTTTCTAGATACGCCCATCATCCTCTTATGTCTGTCGCACTCACAAGATTGGTGGCTGCGAGATTGCGCGATGAAAGCCGCGCTGTCCCGTTATGAGAGTATCATCCTGAAATGGATGTCTCTCGAAGAAAGCGCGCAGTTTTTGGATTATCTCACCCCCGGCAAGGGAATTCCGGAGGAACTCAAAACGCTCATTTTGCACCGGGGGAACGGGAACCCCTTCCATCTGACCCAAATTGTAAAGCTGCTCATTGCATCGCAGATCCTTGTACAGCAAGATGATGAATGGATTGTCACGGTAGATGGCAGTTCGATCGCCTTTCCCAATACACTTGAAGGTGTGCTGCGTGCACGGATAGATCGGCTCAACGTGAATGCGCGGGAGATTATGCAATATGCCGCCGTACTCGGCGTGATTTCCGATCTCGAACTATTGCGACAGATGGCGGATTTTATCCCGCATCTGGATTACCACCTTGAGAATTTACAGAATTTGGGGCTCATTCAGAGACAGCCGGGGGAAGACGAATCGTTTTACCGTTTAGAAAGAGCACTGATCGCCAATATCGTTTACGCCAGCATTCCGACACAGGAGCGCATGACGCACCACGACTGGATTGCGCAGACGCTCGAAGAACAGACATCGGGGCGTCGGGCAGAACATAATGAACTGCTGGCGTTCCACTTCTCGCGAGGGCGAAAAGTCTCGAAAGCGATTGAGTATCTCGTCAAGACTGGGCATCGTGCACGGAGATACTTCAACAATACCGATGCAATTGCTTTCTATGAACAGGCGCTCGATCTGCTCCGCGACGTCGGTCCAGAGGCGGAAAAAGAGCTGTGGAAAATCTACGAGGGTTTCGGGCATATCTTCCAGGTGATCGGCCGTCATAGCAACGCCCTGGCGAGTTATAATAAGCTGCTTGACCTGAGTGCAGGAACCGATGCAGCTGCCCGATTTTCCCAGGCAGATATCAAACAGCGGATCGGGGAGGTGTATATCCACCAATCTGCATGGAACGATGCGCTAGAGTCACTGAAATCGGCGCAACGCCTCCTTGAGGGCGCTGAAGCCGTGACTGATGCGCATGGGAGCGAGGGCAGCGTCGACACGACAGAGAGAACGGAGCAAGCATCGTCCCAACGGGCGAGGCAAGCGTCGCCTCCAGAAAGGGCGAGGCAAGCGTCGCCCCTACTTGGAGAAATCTACCATCATCTTGGCTATGTATATTCGCAGCAAGGCGACCTCACACAAGCAATCGACGCCGGTCACCAAGCCCTCAGGTCCCTCCCTGAGTCGGCGGCGCCTAACTTCTTGGCGCGCGTGCATGGACGACTCGGATCTTACTACACCAAAATTGGCGATCTCAAATCCGCAGAGCGGCATCTACAAGCGAGCATTGAACACGCCGAGCGGATCGGTAACCGCTATCTGCTATCGATATTCTATAACGATTTGGGGGTCATTACTCGCGCTTCCCATCATTTGGATCAAGCCATCGAATGCTACCAGAAAAGTATACGCATCAAAAAGCAGCTTAAGTATCTGGATACCCTATCGCGGTCCTACCTCAGCCTTGCACTGGTCTGCCGCGAAATTGAAGATCTGGAGAACGCTCGTATCCATCTACACAACGCATTGAAATATACGGTGCACGGCAGCAGCGATAAGTTCGTCGGGGATGTTCACGTGTACCTCGCTCAAGTCTACCAACAGCAAGGAGAGCTCGACTTAGCCATCGAGCATTACCAAAAGGTGATCGATATTCGCATGCAAGCCAATGATACAGTTGCGGCGGCAATCGGGCAGGAGTATCTCTGCCAGGCCTACCTGGCGAGCGGCGATCTCGAGACGGCGATGCAGGTGTGCACCGCGTCGTTGGAAACGGCGGAGATGCTGGATCTCGACACGTTGGTGGTACGAAATTACATGAATCTCGCGCAAATTTATCACGCGCAGCGGGATTGGGAGGCGGCTATTGAAAACCTGGAGATTGCATTGGTCGTTGCCGCCAAAACGCAGGATGAGCGGCTGATGACACAGATTCATCTCTTCTTGGCTGAAGTCTATCTGAAGGGCCAGCTCGCATCCCCGGCGGAGGCAGCCCACTTAGCCCGCACCCATTTTTATGAAGCGATCGAGATGCTGGAGCAGATCAACGCTGATGAAGCGGATGTTGAAGAGATTTACCAGATCATGGAGGGGCATGGGCTTGTTTAGGAATCGTCAGCGTCTTCATCATTCGTTCTGATCTAAAGTTGGAGGTGGAACTCGGTCAGTTTTTGAAGAACGATCCATTTGATAATGGTTACCTTCCTTTTCTGGAACCTGAACAAAAAACCACTTGCGTCGATTGTTACCAACTTGGCCCGCCAACACGAAGTTGACGTAATCATATTGGCAGAGTGCGAAATCGCACCAGCGGTCATGTTAAAAGCATTAAATCGAGATGAGACTCAATTCCATTTTTCGTCTGACAGCCTTTGTGAGAAAATAGCTATCTATACTCGATTCTCTCGGCAATTTCTTAAGCCAAAATTTGAAACGAATCGAATCACGATCCGCCAATTGACGCTTCCAGCGAGAACAGAAATTCTTCTGACCGGTGTTCATTTACCGAGTAAGCTTCATGCTTCCAACGCAAGGTTACACGATGAATCTACAGAACTTGCCCGAGAGATTCGCGAAGTTGAACAAGAGATTGGGCATTCAAGGACAGTAGTGGTCGGTGATTTGAACATGAACCCTTTTGAAGATGGGCTCGTTACCGCGGCCGGGTTCAACGCCGTTATGACCCGTGAGCTCGCTTCGAGACAAACACGAATAGTTCAATCCCGACAATACCCGTTTTTTTACAATCCCATGTGGGGACACTTTGGCGATAGGACGGAAGGTCCTTCTGGCACCTATTACTACCACAATTCAGAACATCTTTGGAACATCTTCGATCAAGTCCTGCTCCGTCCGGACGTAATGCCTTTTTTCCCGGATGAGTCTCTACAGATATTGAGCACGGACGGTACCACGTCATTTCTATCTGAACGTGGGTTGCCCAACACCTCCGCCGTCTCCGATCACCTTCCAATCCTCTTTCAATTAGACCTTTAGCGAAAGGAGTCACCGATGGCGCAAAATATCCCGGATCTGTGGCCTGATGACATCGCTGTTACTAACGACTTGAAACCCCCTGTTGCCATTCTTCGGCAACAAGCAGCACTTTTAGGTGAAAAAACACAGAATCTCGTTGAGGCTGAAATAAGTTCGTCATCCATTGGAAGCGGATTTCGACACCATTTCAATTTGGTTGTACCAGCTCTGGACAACTATAGGTTTCGCCTTTTTTACATTACGCATCCCATCAGTTTATATCCAATAAATATATCAGTTTCCAGTCCGGGAAAAGATGATACGGTTATCGAAGTCAAATCCGAGGATGAGTTTACCAAAGCACTGAGGGGAATCTTTTCCTCTGAAGAAACAAAACGGATCATCCAAGCGTTAATCGCCCAAAGCCAGGCCTAACCATCCATCCGTGTTATTTGCCTTACCTATGCTTTTATGTTAAAATATAAATAACATATTGAGCAAATTCGATGGCCGCGCAATCAGTGCCATCCACGCGAGGTAAATACAATGGAACTCCTACAAGAACTCAACGAAAAACAGCAGCAGGCGGCTGCGCATATCAAAGGCGCCATCCTCGTTGTGGCGGGGCCCGGCACCGGCAAAACAAAGGTGATTACGCATCGGATCGCCCATCTCATCCGCAACCATCAGGTGCCGCCTCAGCAGATCTTCGCGGTTACCTTCACGAACAAAGCCGCTCAAGAGATGCTCGAACGGATCAAGCTTTCGCTCGGTGCGACACAGGGGCTGGACGTTCGCATCCACACCTTCCACGCCTTCTGTGTCGGGCTGCTGCGAGAGCACGCGCCGGAAATCGGCTTGAATCGAAATTTTGCGATCTTCGATCAGGAGACGCAGGATGAGATCTTGATTGAATGTTTGCGTGAACTCAAACAGAATCGGCTGGAATACCCGCCGTGGAGGCTGCGCGACATCATCGGCGCATACAAAGTGAGGCTGGAGGATGCCGCTGCGAGTCGTGATGAAATCCGAACGGGCGATGGCACCGTCATCACCGATCCAGCGACCATCCAGAACCTCGTGGATCTGCTCAAAGCCTACCAGACAAAGCTCGCGTATCATAACGCCCTCGATTTCGATGACCTGATCTTCAGATCGGTGGAAGTGCTGGAGCAGGTGCCTGCGGTCCGTGCGAAGTACCACAACGACCTCCGCTTCATCCTCGTTGATGAATACCAGGACATCAACGCCGCACAATATGCGCTGCTCAAACTGCTTGCGCATTGGCCCGAACCGAACGTCATGGTTGTCGCCGACGAAGATCAGTCGATTTATAGCTGGCGTGGCTCGAGCCCGAAATATATCGAGCAATTCATAGCGGACTTCAACCCAACGGTGGTGGAGTTGGAGGAGCATTATCGCTGTAGTGAGAAAATCCTGCGAGCGGCGCAGGCGGTAATCTCCCAAAACACGCGCCAGAAAGAGAGCGTCCTGAAGACGCACCGGGACGCCGGAAGCACAATCTATCACTACACCCTAAACACACCTGACGCAGAAGCCAATCACGTCATCACGCTTATCCGTAAATTGGTGGATGAGCGGCACTACTCCTACGGCAATATTGCGGTCTTCTACCGGACCCACCAACTGGCGGAGGCGTTGGTGGATCGACTGCACCAGGAGCGCGTTCAGTTTCAACGGATTGGGCGAATGAACTCCTTTCAGGAGGAACACGCGCAGGGGGTTCTCTCCTATCTGAATTTCATTCGGTGGAATCTGCCGCGCGACATTGAAAAAGCGATCAATTTTCCGGGGCAGTTGATTGATGATCTGACGCTGGTTCGGCTGAAGTGGCTGGCGCAGCGCCACGGTATCACACTGGTCGAACTCCTCCGGAAAATCGACGATTACCCGGAGGATGTGGGCCCGCTCACCCGCTGGAATGTGCGTCAATTCTTCCAGCAGATTGATGAATTTCACCGGCAGATCGAAGGTGAGAAGATCAGCGCCATTGCGCTTCAACTCTTCGATCTGCTCGCCTATCGACGGAGTCCGTACCGGGCAGAAGACATCCATGAAATCGAGAGTCAACCCGAAATTCCCGGGCTTCGCGCCGCAATCGACGCCCTGTATAGCGCGATCGACCGCGGGGAACCGATTCAGCTTGTCGCGAGTTACGGCATCGATTCCTGCTGCGCCGCCCACATCATCTGCCAGACACTAGAGCGATACCTCGATCGGAAAATTCATACCAACCTGTTACCGCCCGATGCGTCGGTGATGCCGATAATCAATGCGGATGGCGTTAATATGCTGATCGGAAGCTTCGCGAATCTGCCTGAACCTGAAGGGACGACAATCCTGCTTGGCTTCACGACGGAAACGCATGCCAATATCATTCAACTCGTCCAAGCGGTGGATGACGAATCCGGTACGGCGGCCGATAGTATCACGGCATTGAAGTTGTGCCAGCGATTGCTCAGTTATTTTGAAACGCCGAACCTGGCGGACATGATCGTCTATGACCTCGAAACGGTGGATAACGACCCAAGACGTGCAGAGATCATCGAGATCGGTGCGAGGCGGCTGAGCGCCATCGGTAGCGAGCTTGAACGATACTATCAACTGGTCAAGCCGACGCACAAAATTCCGAGATCGAGCACCCAGATTCACGGTATTGACAATCAGACCGTTGCCCAGGAGCCGGACATCGAAGCGGTCCTGCCAAAATTCCTGAGCTTCATCCAAGACCGCATCCTCATTGGACACAACATCGCGGAGTTCGATAATCCCGTGCTTGAACGCGACCTCGGGCGCTATTTGGGGATTGGGCTGTCCAACCCATACTACGATACGCTTGTCACCGCGCAACGTCTCTATCCGCGTGAAAGCTGTAACCTCGAAGCCCTTTCCAGCAAATTCGATATCGAACACGAGACCATGCACCGGGCAATTGAGGATGTACGGGTTACGCACCGGGTGTTTGAAGAACTGATCAAAGAAGACCTCCGGCGCCGTGAAGTTCGATCGCTTCCGGAACTTTTGCCGTTTGTTGGGATTGGCATTTTGGGACGGGGATTGCAGCGGTCCGAGGGGATGGGCGCCAACGGGGATAGCACACGCCCCGGAATTGTAACG
>JAPUIP010000610.1 GCA_027296925.1 Candidatus Poribacteria bacterium
TTATCAGATTGAGCCAATCGGCGTTGTCATTCCGCGGCATAAGGAAGATGTGATTAAAACGGTCCAAATCGCTTGCGATCGCAACGAGCCCATCTTGCCGCGTGGCGGTGGGACGAGCCTGGGCGGGCAAACCGTCGGGCAAGCAATCGTCATCGATATGTCCAAATACATGAACAACGTCATTGAGGTCAACATCGAAGAGCGGTGGGCGCGAGTGCAGCCGGGGGTAGTTCTCGATGAATTGAATCACCATCTCAAGCCGCACGATCTGATGTTCGCGCCTGATGTGGCGACGAGCAGCCGGGCGAACGTCGGCGGCATGATCGGGAACAACTCCGCGGGTTCGCATTCGCTGATCTACGGAAAGACCGTCGATCATGTGATGGCTTTGGATCTGGTGCTTGCTAACGGCGAGGAAATTATCGTCGAGCCGATTTCCCTGGATGAACTTGAGGCAAAGAAGCAGGGCGATTCCCGGGAAAGCCAGATCTACCGGGAGATCTGCCGGATCGTGGCGGAGAACACCGACGAAATTCGGAAACGCTTTCCACGGATTCTGCGGCGCGTTGCGGGGTATAACCTCGATGAGTTTGTCCCCGATGCCGGCTCAAAGGAGGTCACGCCATACCGAAGGGATGGCTGCGATGCGGAACGTCCATTTAGCCTCGCCAAAATTGTTGTTGGATCGGAAGGAACGCTGGCAACGACGCTCGAAGCGAAGATCAACCTTGTGCCAACGCCCAAGATGACCGCGCTGAATGTCCTCCATTTCAACACGCTGATTGAATCGATGGAAGCGGTAAACCCGATTCTGGAATGCAATCCGTCCGCCGTCGAGCTTATCGACAAAACCATCCTCGATATGACGAAAGCGTCGCTGGAGTTTTCCCGTCTCCGCACCTTCGTGCAGGGCGAGCCGGGCGCGATCCTCGTCGTTGAATTCTACGGCGAATCGGAAGATGAACTATTGGATAAACTGGATGCCCTCGAACGTAAAATGAAGTCCATCGGGTTAGGCTATGCGTTCGTCCGTTGCATGACCGCCGCGGAGAAGGAGCCGGTATGGGAGACTCGGAAGGCGGGACTCGGTCTGCTCATGGGAGCAAAAAGCGATTATAAACCCGTCGGCTTTGTTGAGGACGCAGCCGTTGCCACAGCCGATTTGCCAGAATATGTCCGCCGCTTCGAGAAAATCGTCGCAGACCACGATACGACAGCCTCTTACTACGCGCACGCCAGTGTTGGGCTCTTGCATAATCGCCCCATTATCAATCTCAAAAAGGAAGAAGATATTCATAAGATGCATTCCATCGCGGCGCACGTTCGCGATCTGCTGATGGAACTCGGCGGGGCGATGAGCGGCGAGCACGGGGATGGACTTGTGCGGAGTGAATGGATCGAGAGCATGTTCGGCGAGCAGCTCTATCAGGCGTTCCGTGAAGTCAAAGCCGCATTTGATCCGGCAGGCATTATGAATCCCGGCAAGATCATCGACGCGCCCCCGATGACAGAAAATCTGCGATTCGGCGCAAAATACAGCACCATCAAGATTGACACCTATTTTGATTTCTCCAGTCAAGGTGGGTTTGGCGGCGCGATTGAGATGTGTAACGGCGTGGGCGCATGCCGCAAGAATCTGACAGGCACGATGTGTCCCTCCTACATGGCGACAAAGGAAGAAGAGCATTCAACGCGCGGACGCGCAAATGTGCTGAGAGCAGTGCTGTCGGGAACGTTGCCGCATCTGCATTTCAAGAGCAAACGGCTGTATGAAGTGTTAGATCTCTGTCTAGAGTGTAAAGCCTGCAAGGCGGAGTGCCCCTCCAACGTGGACATGGCAAAGCTTAAGTACGAATTTCTCGCTCACTATTACAAAGAACACGGTTTGCCCCTGCGAAATCGGCTCTTTGGCAATATCGCCGAACTCAGTGAAATCGGCTCGGCGTTTGCGCCCGTGTCGAATTGGTTCATGAATAGCGGCATTGCCAAATGGGCGCTGGACAAATTCGTCGGCATCGATCGACGGAGAACCATGCCCAACTTTGTGCGGGAGACCTTTGAGAAGTGGTACCAGAAACGTCCTGCCCCGCATCGCTCTGGAAATGGTAAGCAGGTGGTGCTGTTCCACGACACCTTCATGAACTACAACTATCCGAGCGTCGGGAAAGCCGCGGTGGCGGTTCTTGAGGCGGCGGGGTTTGAGGTCATCCTCCCGGAAAAGCGATGCTGTGCGCGGCCGATGATTTCCAAGGGGATGTTGGATCAGGCAATCGAGAACGCGCGCTATAATGTCGAACGCCTGTTTCCTTATGCCGCCGAGGGCATCCCAATCCTCGGTTGCGAGCCCAGTTGCCTCTCCGTGTTGATCGATGATTACGTGGATCTCATACCCAGCCAAGAGACAAAGCGCGTTGCCGAAAACGCTTTCATGATTGAAGAATTCCTGCTTGCGTGCCACCAAAAAGGTGAGCTAGATCTGAACTTTACGGACGTCCAAAAAGAGATCTTGCTGCACGGACATTGTCAACAGAAGGCGTTGGTCGGGGTGCAGCCCTCTGCCCAGGTCTTGAGTCTGCCGCCGGGATACAACGTCCAGGTCATCGATTCCGGCTGCTGCGGGATGGCGGGTTCATTCGGATACGAAGCGGAGCACTACGACCTATCGATGCAGATTGGCGACCAACAGCTTTTCAAAGCAATCAACCAGCAGCGGGGCGATTTTGAAGTGGCCGTGACGGGAATCTCATGCCGGGAACAGGTCAAACAGGGAACGGGCAAAAGCGCCAGGCATCTGATCGAGATCTTGTCTGATGCGCTTTTGTGAAGCGTAATGCGTAAAACGTAAAGTGATTGCCTATCCTGTTTTAAGGAATAAGCGTTTATGCCGGAAAATGTCGTGTTGAAATCGAAAGACCCGTGGAATATCCTCAAAGCCTCAGAACTCTTCGCCCATGTGCGTGATGAAGTATTGGTGTCTTTACGTGACAGAATGGAGT
>JAPUIP010000611.1 GCA_027296925.1 Candidatus Poribacteria bacterium
AACACATAGGCACGATAGATGACTCCCTCTTTCACCACTTCTTGTTTTTTTGTTTGCGAGCCCATAAGTGCTTGAGAAGTGACTTGTTTAGAGACGTCCGTAACCTGACTCAGAAACTCGGCATCCTCGCCGATACCTACCTCTTCACGGAATCGCTTGAACAGAGAATTAACTTTTACCTCAAGCTGCCGTGCAATCTCGTTGCGTCCTGCGGTTTGTGCGTTTGTGATTGCCATTTGCAGATCTTTTGACGTCTCGGTTGTAGCGGCATAAAGGTAGTTTGGATCTTCGGGGATGTTGGTAAACCATTCGGGAACCTTCAATTCTGTTCCGCCTTCAATCTGTTTTCCTCCGCCACAGCCAATTATCAGTACGGTTGTAACTGCAATATAAAAAAGTGCGAGAGTAAGGGTTGCTTTATGCATGATCATCATTCCTTTCTGAAGCCCCATTGCGGGACTTCATACAAGGTAACAGGTACACTGGCGTACATATCGGGGATATCGCCGATGCTCCACCCTGTGCCCGTTGTTTCACTATAAAAGTAACGTTTATCATTATGTTCAAAATACGCGCCGCTGAAGTCCCCGACCACCCCAAACGCCAGGTGTCCTTTAGGATTCAGCAGCATCAGATCATAATTCAACGCAAGCAGAAGGCTTGCAGCGAGAATAACTGTGTCCTCGCAATCGCCACCGCCGGCGACGAGCGTTTCAAAAGCATACATCTTAAACTCGTCGTAGCCGGTGGCAACGTCATCTGCCGTATAGGGCAAGCTCTGTACAAAGGACAGAACAAAATTCGCCAATTTCTCACGAGCCCAACCGTTTTTCTGGGCAAGTTCCTGCATCGGTTTCACGAGTTCCATTGCCGCCGGCGTACCTTCCATCACCATCTGCACCCATTTCTCCCGAGCGCGATTGGAGTAGGTGTTGTACGCCTCGATAGAAAGTCCTAATAGGAGCGTATAGCTTTCACCATCAAAATTCCAGATAAATCGTCGCCCCAGTGTCTGCTCCGTATTCTTAATCCGCTGTTGGCTTAGCGCATCGTACAGCTTGACGAATGTAATCCCACCATTGGGAAATTCAGGGATGTGCGCAAAGGTTTCGTCCGGAGGAATTCGCACAATGGTTGGTTGTGGGGACTCAGGGGTTTCTTCAGGCGTGGGTAGCAAGGCCGGCGCTTCTGGCTCAGCTTGTGGAGCCGTTTCGGGCATTGGCGTGTCCCCTTCCTCGGCAGTTGGCTGCGTAAGCTGCGGAGCGGCTTCAGGTGTCGGTGGTGCGTTCGGGGCTTCCGGCTCTTCTAGCGCAGGAGCTTCGGGCGCCGGATTCTCGACAATTTCCGGTTCCGCTTCTTCAAGCGGCATTTCCGGCGTTAAGGACATTTCTTCGTCAAGGATAGGTATTATTTCCGGATTGGACAGTGAGGGCATTTCTGGAAGGGGCTCGCCGGCTGGGGCGGGTGACGCTTCCTGTTGGGGGCTCTCAGCGGTGAGAGGTGATGCTTCTGTTTCCGGCGTTAAAAACGACTCCCAATGGAGATCTACAGCCACTTCCCGTTTGACCGTGCCGTTCCTCACGACAGCCCCCCACCCAGTGAGCGCAGCCAATGAATTGGCTGAAGGTGTGTCACGTTCCGGCAATCGAACCGTCCGGTCGTACCCAGAGTCGATGACCCAGACGCTGCCATCTGTGGGTTGAGCAATCAAGGCTTTCGGCCAGTCAAATCCGGCAATCTCACCGACCAACGCCATCTGGCCGGAAATGCGAATCGCCTGTCGAGAGGTGAGCAACCAACACCCACCATCCGGCGTACCGACAACGCCTCTGCAATCCGGAAGTGCAAAGGGCAGGCGCTGCATCCCGTTTGAATCGAAACGGGAGATCATCCCTTTCCGACTGACACTCCATACAGCAGTTGTATCCGGCGTATGAGCGATATATTGAACTGCTTTCTGAATTGATGGCATAATTCGCCCATCGACAATCGGTTGTATACCTCGCCAGGTTAACACCCAACAGTTTCCATCGGGGCCGATCGCCAACGCTTGTGGCGAGTGAATCTTGATCCGTTGCAGCGTTTTTCCTGTCATCGAGACCTCCGCCACGAAGTGCAAAGCCGCGTCTGCAATCCAAAGGGTATTTGTGCGGGGATGGAAAGCGAGCGCAACGGGCGCCGCGAATCCTGCAAGGCTAATCGTCTTGTGCTGTGGTGTGTACTGGGTTACCCGTCCCTGAAAAGTGTCTGCCACCCAGCAGCTCCCATCAACCGGGTGGATGGCGGTTGCCGACCGTCGGTTGGCTGGAGGGAAATGCTTATCAATCTGGATGTCGTCGTCATTGACAACGGCATGAACCAACACGCTGCTATGCCCATTCACCCACCAGTAATCAACCGCAAGGCAGGGCGTGACAAAAACCACAATGAGTAAGGTGAAGACCCCAATCCCGTTTACGCTTTTCATCGTTCACCTTCAGATAAATTCGGTTTCTTCGTCGGGGCTATTTTAACGCATCTCAAGCAGCGTGTCAATAACGTATTTTTAGTGCCGCAAAGACACGATGCAATTCACCGGCAATTTAGAATTTACCGTCCCGCACTTCAAATTTCGTTGGTTTCCCCAAAGTCGCTGCCCCAATTTTCACCCAATGGGCAACCCACTGTACCATCTGCTCAAGGGAGATTCGCGGATAACCGAAGTGTTGGTGGCAATGGGAGGCATTGCTCAGAAGCGCCGTTTCCGACTCTTCACCTTCAAAAATTGGTTCCTTCCCAAAAATCTCACCGAACGCCGTGGCAAGCCGTCGGATCGAAACGGTTTCCGGACCGGTGAGATTGAGGATAAGCGGTGGGCTTTGACAGTACGTGAAAGCACCTAAGACCGCAGCGTTTGCATCCCCTTGCCAGATGACGTTAACATTGCCCATCGTCAGATCAATTGGGAGTCCGTCGTAAACCTTTTCAGCGATGTCCAGCAGAATGCCGTACCGCAGATCGATAGCGTAATTCAAACGAAGAATCACGACGGGCGTACCGAACTGATTCGAGAAGTACTCGAACACCCGCTCGCGGCCGAGGCAAGATTGCGCGTATTCCCCAATAGGCGCGACGGGGTGAGTTTCCGTCGCCCCGCCATGAACAACGGGCGTGAGCGGATAGACGTTTCCCGTCGAGAAAACGACGATCCGCGAATCCCGGTATTTTTCAGCAATACGGCCGGGCAGATAGGTATTCATCGCCCAAGTGAGCGCTTCATTGCCTGTGGCGCCGAACTTCCGCCCAGCCATGAAAATCACGTTGGGAACATCTGGCAAACGGTGTAATTCTGTATCGTTGAGCAGATCGCAGGGAATGGTCTTGATGCCAGCCTGATTGAGGTCGGCTTGTAAATCCGGCGCAGAAAACCGGGAAACCGCAATCACCTTTTTGCTAGCGCCGGATTCGTCAATGGCGCGTTTGGCCAGCTTTGCCAGCGTCGGTCCCATCTTGCCCCCCGCGCCGAGGATGAGGAGGTCGCCCGTCATCTCCTCCATCGCCGGAACAACTGCTGACGTCGGTCTGGACATCACCGCTTCGAGTTGTTCTTCCGTTTCGATGGGATTCAATCTGTATGTCATCCTCGACCTCTCAAACGCTGTCAATCGCCAAAATGCTCATGGAGACGGCGAGTCCAAGAGCTCATACGACCAATAATACTTAATCCCTTGAGCCTTCAGGCTTTCCTCTGCCTGCGGATGATAGTGATAGGCAAGGGTCAAGGAGACAATTGGTCCACCAAGGTGTTCTCCAACCCGCTCCAGAAGTGCCGCATACCTTTTAACATCATTAGCTCCAAACTGTGCTTTACATTCACCGACAATATATACCTTTTCACCGCTTCGCACACCTTCACCGTAGATGTTAATCTCATCAAAATGATCGCGGGAATAGACGATATTCTTCCTGAAAAGGCTTTCGACATCAACCCCAAAATCTCGCTGAATCACTTTTTTCAGTAGCGGATATGATTTATCCTCAATCCCATATCCAATCGTGTTGCTCAGTCCGCCTACCTGAACGGCCAGATCATCAATCTTTTGAGTAAGCCGAACGGCGAGATTATCGACTCTTCGGGTTAGCCGCCGAATTTCTTCTTCTGTTCGTTCTTGAGCTTCGGCGAGTGCCCCTATCCGTTGTTCCGTTCGCTGCTGAGCTTCGGCAAGTGCCTCTACCCGTTGTTCCGTTCGTTGCTGAGCTTCGGCAAGTTCACCAATTGCCTTCCAAACATGCTGAAAATTCTCATCTGTTTTCTGAGCAAACTCGACGAATTCTCTCTTTGTTACGCTTTCTTCCTGATTTCGCTCTATCTCGCCGAGGAGATCAAACATGACTGATTTTAAGTCCGGCTCAAGTTTGTCGAGCCCCTGTAGAAGTTTCACACTAAATGGCATGATCTATCCTCTTCAAAATACTATGTTCAACCCGCGATCCGCTGATTTCTTTTATTTTCTTCGGGACAGATATGACGAGAGCGCGTAATCAAAAGGTGTCGCTGTGTCGATCTGCACATAGTCAATCAGGCTCGTGCCACATCCGCGACGATAGTCTTGAATGAACCCACGCAATTGTTCAAGATAGCCGGCTTTGAGCGCCTCTGCCTGCGTTGGAAGCGTTCTGCCGGTTTCCATATCGCGGAAAACCACCGGACCCTCAAATGGAAATGTCATCTCGGCTTTATCGAGCAGATGAAACACGATCACTTCATGCTTGCGATGTCGGAAATGTTTGAGGGCAGAGAGGACTTCTGACGGCTGATCCAGCAGATCGGAGATGACAATGATCAATCCGCGGCGAATGATCCGTTTGGCGAGTTCGTGAAAGATTGTGCTGATGTTCGTTTCATTTCCGGGTTGCACACTTTCAAGCGTAGACATAATCGCATGCAGGTGAGTCGCAGCGCCACGCGGTGGGATGTACTCCTTGATGTGTGTGTCAAAGACCGCCAGCCCGACGGAATCTCGCTGCTTGAGCATGAGGTAGGTCAGTGACGCAGCGAGGTAACAGCCGTATTCAAATTTGGTGATGCCTTGGGTATCATATTTGTAGTTCATCGATCCGCTGACATCGAGCAAAATGTAGGCGCGGAGGTTGGTTTCCGCCTCAAATTTCTTGATATAGTAGCGATCCGATTTGCCAAATACCTTCCAGTCGATATATCGGATCTCGTCGCCGGGCATATACTGGCGGTGTTCCGCGAATTCAACACTGAACCCTTGATAAGGGCTTTTGTGCAAGCCGGTAATGAACCCCTCCACGACGAGCCGCGCAACGAGCTCCATGCCACCAAGTCGTGAAAGCGCCACCGGATCTAAGTACCTGTGGGATGTTCTCATGCTTCCTCCAGAGCGGACACATGGTATCAAAAACGAGTGGGGAAACAGCCGAGATTAGACACCATAAATAATGACACCACTGTCGCCATCAATAACGGAAATCCCGAGCCGTCCCCCATGACGCATGAGTCTATAACTGAAACGTGTGAGGAAAAAATGCTTGCCAATTTCTCTGAGTAG
>JAPUIP010000612.1 GCA_027296925.1 Candidatus Poribacteria bacterium
GAGGGGCTGCTCAACGACACGATCATCTGCTTTACGTCAGATCACGGCGATATGCTTGGGGGTCACAATATGTGGGCAAAGCGGCTTTTCTATGAATACTCCGCCAATATCCCGATGATTCTGCTCGGCACCGCCGGGGATGACCGCGTGGGATATAACCGTGTCGATGACCGGCTGGTTGGCTGGAGCGATGTGATGCCGACGTTGCTTGCTCTGGCAGGTATCGATATTCCGGAGACGGTGGAAGGCATATCGATGGTCGGCGGTCAGACACGGGACTGGTTCTACGGTGAGGTCGGCGAAGATGACCACGCCACGCGCATGATTCACGACGGGCGTTTTAAGCTGATTTACTATCCGGTCGGAAATTGTCGTCAGCTTTTCGATCTGGAGTCCGACCCGCAGGAGTTGACAGATCTCTCAAACTCCGCTGAACACGCCGATGTCCTCGCTCGACTGACCGATCTGCTTATCAGCCAACTCTACGGAGGCGATGAAGCCTGGGTCCAAAACGGTCAACTCGTCGGCCTGCCGGACAGAGACTTCGTGCCGGGACCGAACCGGGGGCTCTCCAGTCAACGGGGTGCGCACTGGCCGCCACCGCCGCAGACGGATATGCCGCAGATTGAGTGGTTCTCGGAAAGGAAGTCCTCGGCTTGATGTGAAAGCGGTTTCAGGTTTTTCACTACAAGACGGAACAACCCCGGGTAGACAAACAGAAACGCCCCATGCAACCGAAGTCGCATGGGGCGTTTGGAGACGGTGTGAAAGTGGTGGTTTTAGCGGAGAGCTTTGACTTCTCCCCACAACGTGGGGAGTTTCCCCTCTGGCTCAACGCTTGACGTAAAATCTTTGGGGTCAAATTCTTCCACCGTTGAGAACGACAAATAATCCGGTGGTTCCCCGTCGCCGCCGATCGCATATATTTTACCTTGAACCGCACTCGTAGCCAATAAGATTCTTGGCGTAGGTATGGTGGCCCCCTCAGTCCAGGTGTCCGATGCAGGGTCGTACTCTTCCACCGTTGAGAGCAGCACAGGGTCGCCACTTGGTGCACCGCCAATCGCATAAATTTTACCGTCCACTTCAATGGAGGATAAGTAGCCCCTTGGTTTTGGCATGTTCTTCTTACTTCTCCATTCTCCTACCCCGAAGGCTTTTACCGGATCGTTAGGTTTCGGCTGTTGTCCGAAATCTTCATTGCCGCTTTCACCGGAGAGGATGGTAATCTCCGTTATCTCTAGCGTATAGACAGGAATCACACCAACCTCGGCGACCTACGTCTTGCTGGGAAGTGCCGATCCAATCAGCTCACCAATCGGGTAAAGCGGGCTGAAGGGGGCGGATGGCGAAAATGTGACACGCATCGAGACTTTTTTGAGCAGGGAACGCTTCTGAATTTTCAGAATCTGTTGACGAATTCGCGGAAAACGCAGGAACAGAGTGGTTCGGACGGCGCCTCATCCTCTATGTCGCAGACTACCCCATACGGATGCAGGTTAAGCAGGCTGCTGTGCCAAATACTGAGATACCGACCGTTTCAGTCCTGAGCCCTTCGAAGCTCAGAGCCTGCCCTGAGCCTGCCGAAGGGATAAACTCCGCCGAAGGATCGGAGCGTCATGACTCCCTCCCGCCGCCGAGTTCAGTCGGTGGCGAGTTTGGCAACGATGGATTGAAATCCATCGCGGGAGTTCCCTGATGAAGCGCCGACCACTGAAGTGGTCGGTATCAAGCGATTTCGCGATTTTTGCTCTTAACCCCATCCGTATGGGGCATGTCGAAGACTACCCGACACATATATCTGCATTCGGAACGATGGTCGCCTTGACACATCGCATATCCATCGCGCTTTGCGTTGCTTCTGCGATTCCCGCTTCGGTGAACGGAAACCGTGTCTGTATCCGATGCCACGGGTAACGATTCCGGGCGCGGTCAAGCATATTGATGGCTAACGGAATGTCGTTGGCGGTGAAGGCCCAACTCCCCAGCAGGTTAATGTCCTTGACGCAGATGCGGTGCCAATTGGTTTCGATCGAGCCCGCGTCCGTGAATTGCCCCATCTCGACATAGGTTCCACCGTCACGGAGCATCTCGATTCCCTCTGGGCCGGCTGATGGATGACCGCTGCAATCAACGACCAAGTCGGCACCATAACCGCCGACAATCTGGCGGACGGCATCGATTCGAGCTCGCGCAGTGGTGTATTCCTCAATGGACACCGTTGCGTCGGCACCGAACGCCTGGCATAGCGCCAACCGGGGTTGTTCCGGGGCGCCTACGACGATGACGCGGCCCGCTCCCATCTCTCTGGCTGCGGCGAGCATCAACACGCCAATCGGGCCCGACCCCTGAATGACCACCGTATGTCCCACCCGGAAGCCGCCGACCGACACCGCCCGGTTCAGCGCACGAATGCAGGAGGTAAGTGGTTCCGACAGGGATGCGAGCATCAATGACATGGTGTCGGGCAAACGATAGATCTTGGTCGCTGGCAGCATCTCCAGGTCCACATAGACCATCTCCGCCCATCCGCCCCAGAGGTGTGGCGGTTTTTCAAAGGGGATGTACCGGCCATAATAGGTCGGATTCAGACAACGGTTGGCGTTGTTCGGATAGTGAACACAGTAGTCACACTCTCCGCACGGCATCAGTGGCGGCAGCATCACCTTGCAACCGACGGTCAGCGGTTGTCCCATAAAATCCGCTTCCAGCCCTGGCCCCTTTTCCACGATGACGCCGGCTAATTCATGGCCCAACGTCAACGGCCAGGGCAGCGGCTTGGGCCAATGTCCCTTGAGAATATGCAGGTCGGTGCCGCATACGCCGCAGACGCCAATCTGGATAAGTGCCGCCTTGTCCGAAATTTTCGGATAGGGTACAATCTGGATGTGAGGTGCTGTTCCCGGCCCATCATAGGTTGATACACGTACCGTTTGCATCGGAGACCTCCATCGGGAAATTTACTTGTTGCGTGTCCTCTTACGATTGGATTCCATCGTCTTCTCATAGCGTTTCCCCATCTCCGGTCCCTGCTGTTGCAAGTATTCCTGTTCGGAACGACGCGCTGCCTTTTCCGATGGCGATGCGGGGATGTCAATGACAGCGGTAGAAATTTGGTCGTTTCCCCATTTGTACGTAACGATTTCTCCCTTGCTGATAATGAGGTTCATCCCGACATTCGCCTCAACGATTGGCACACCATTTTCCCGTGCCCTCGCCAGGACGGCCTGGTTCTGACCCTTGCTTTTCGAGCCATAAGATGGAATCAGGATGACCTGCGCGCCATCGAGGACGAGCGTGCGGGTAATCAACGGATTCCAGCGATCGTTACAGATGACGATACCAGCGCGACCGATCGGCGTATCAAAAGCGCGAAGTTTCTTGCCGATGCGGTTAAAGTTCCAGGTTGCATGCGTGCCCTCGGCCAACTGCGTCTTGTGATATTTACCACAGATTTCGCCATCCTGGTCAATGAACACGGCGCAGTTGTAGACCGCGTCCGCAATGCACTCCGCAAAACCGAAACAGAGGCACGTTCGCAGTGTCTTTGCCAGCCGCTGGAAGCGTTGGATGTAAGGTCCGTCAATCGGTTCGGCGATTTCGAGCATATCCGCTGGCGTCGCGCGATTCTGAATGACGTCCATGACGCCGTAGCCTTCCAACACCCCTTCCGTGGTCAAAATCACCTGCGGCTGGTCTTTCGCTGCCTTCGCAAAAAACGCCTCCATCTTGTCAGCGTTTGCCGCTTTATCCCACTTCGCCGGCTTGAGCGAAATGGCTGAGACTTTCACTGAATTGTACATACGCCACCTCCTACGCGCAATCTATCATCTGTACCGCTGCTCAAAGACCCGAACCGCGCTTTGCACCGTCAGCATACCCAGTGAAACCCGCTTTTCAAAGCTGCCGTACATGCCCATTTCCGTGCCAAAAGCCAGACCGTAGACACGCGACGCATAGTCGGCCAGATTCAAGCCCTCCCCGCGAACGGTGGCATCGAGCCAGTATACCCCTTTTTCCGATCGCGTAAACCACGTCTCTTCAATCGGTACACCGCCCAGAACATCATCGTCAGAAGCGAGCACCGCGCCGGAATCGGCGATCGCCTTGATGGTTGCCTGCGCAGCACGCTGTTCCCACGCTTCATTCTCGGCATCCGGCTGATGACGCGCCGAAAGCCAATAGCAGTCTTCCATCAGTTGCGACTCGTGCAGGTCGAAGGTAATTCCCGGCTGGATTTCTGCCATTAGCCGGCGAGTGCAACGGACCTCCACCGGGGCCCAGGCGGTATCGTGAAATCGGTTCAGGTGCAGCACTTCCCCTTCTAAACTGATGATCAGGGTGTAGGCGCGGCCGAAATTTCCTGTGCCTTCGACGCCCGGCTGACCGGGAGTCATGTAGAGTCGCCGGTATTTGAAAGCCTCCAGGAGGTCAGGCTGTGTGTTATGGATGTCCTGGAGTTTATTGTAGAACGCCCACTGTGGGTGTGGGCGTTGCGCGGCAGGGCGGCTGCTGGCGTAGCCATAATCCCCAATCAATGACAGCAGCATGCCGTCCTCGTCATAGAAGATTTCGCCGGCATCGCGCAGGATGGCTTCCACATCCTCAAAGGAATCAAACTGCGGCACTTCTCCGAGCCCCAAGCTCAGGGCATAAGCATAGCCGTTCAGCCCAATCGGATCGCGTGTGGGCATGATATAGACCTGGTGTTGGGTATCGAGTTGATCGATGAGTTCAACCGCCGCACTCACGCCGGCGTGTTCTGTGGAGTGGCTGCCCGCCGTAATGAAGATGGCGGGGGTTTTCTCGCCTCCGGTTCTGACGGACACAATAGGAGAACCGTCTGGGGTATGCCCCAACACGCGGGTCGGGCGTCCGGCCCCCTCGACACGCTCAAGTAGGTCTGTATACGTCCTGAATATCTGCGTCATTTCCTTTCCTCTGAAAACTTTCAGTTCGACAGCAGTGCTGGATTCGCGGTATTGGAATCCCTAGAAGGTTTTACGAACTGGCCTGCTGGAGTCGGCGAATTCGCGCAGGGACCTCGTCTTGGCGAATCTCCGACGAGCGGATGCCCAGCGATCGATCCGCCAGGGGCAGATTCACCTTCACCCCGCCGCGCCGATGTGACTCCCGCAATCCAACCGCGATCTCCAGCGCCGCGCGGCCGTCCTCGCCCGAACATTTCGGGGGCGCTCCGGTTTCAATCGCTTGAATCAGATTCTCCACGATTGACAGCCCCATTCCCTGCATCCGTACCGGCCACGGAAAAGGCACCTTCGCCGGCACGCCACGGTCACGAGGGCCACCGGGCGCCATACGAATCAACTCGAACTCCAGCGCGTTCGCCAGAGACCGGATACGTCCTTTTTCGCCGATCACGTCGACCTCCCAAGACGCCACACCGCAGGGCATACTCCGGAGATAACCGCGGACGCCGTTATCAAAAGCGAGGTAACCGTTCCCCATGAGGTCGTCCTCACCGGCGGCGGCTTCATCCGACTCCATCTCTCCGAAGACCCATTCCACGTTTCCGCCAGCCAGGTAACGCAGCACGTCAATTGCATGGCTGCCGTTATGGGACAACCCACACTGCGCATAGACGGTCACTTGCAGAATGTCGCCGAGTTCTCCCGCTTCAATCATCTGCCGGGCTTCACTAAAGAACGGGTTCCAGCGTCGGGCGCAGTTAACGGCTAACGCGGCGCCCTGTTCCTGGCAGACGCGCACCATGGCATCGGCCTCCTCCAGCGTCAGTGCAATCGGTTTTTCCGCCCAGATCGCCTTGACCCCGGCCCTGGCGGCATCCTGCACGATGCCGGACCGAATTCGTGCAGTTGTACAGACGCTGACGAGGTCTAACCGTTCTTTCTCCAGCATCTCCCTGTAATCGCTGTAGAGATGGTCCGTGCTCAGTCCCCAGCGTTCACCGAAGATCGCAGCTTGTTCCTCGTGGGGGTCTGCGCCAGCGACCAGTTCGACGTTCGGCGCGGCATGGTAACTGGGACCGTGACAATAGGGCAGGAAGATCGAACCGCCCTGAGTTATTTCATCGTCGAAGGTGCTGCCCATGCGTCCTAGCCCGATTACGCCAGCACGATACGTTGTCATAGCTTTTCTCCTCATGGTTTTTGACAGCCGAAATAGTAGACCCCGACAGTTCGGATGGACTTGGCTCCGAGCCACCGGGGTTAAACAGCATTCACTCGAAAACGATTCAGTTATTCCCGCTTATCCTTCAATCGCTTTTCGCAGCCCGTCTCCGTTTTCCTTCCACCAGCCGTAGAGAATCGAAATATCCGTCCCGATGGAGAAGTGGCGCACGCCCATGTCCAGGTAGTATTTGGCCTGATCGACGCTACCGATCTCGGCTCGTGGCGGCACGCCCATCTTCAGCGCGGTCTCAAACACCTTTCGCTCGGTGGCTTTGATCTCCGGCGAGCCCCTTTGACCGGCGCGGCCAACACTCATTGAATAATCCGCCCCGCCCCACTGGATCATATCGACGCCTTTCACCGACAAGACTTCTTCTAACCGATCGACAGTTCCTTTCTTCTCAATCATAATTACCACGACGATATCCCGGAGTGCCTGAACATACTCCGGCGTACCGCCGTACCCCATATAGGTAAAGCGGCGCGTCGCTACTCCATGCGTACCACCATCTTCGGGCGTATCGGCGCGGACGATGCGCACACACTCACGCACGTCTTCAACCGAACGACAATCCGCGAACAAAACGCTCCCGAAACCCGACCCAATTGCGCGTTGGGCGATGAAACTCCGGGGCTCCTGGTCCACTTTAATCATAGACGCCATGTCATACAGTTCAGCCGCCCGGCATAAATCATCGAGGGCGTACAGGTCAAACGGGCCGTACTCCGCCACAAACTCAACGTAGTCATACGCACCGGTATGCCCGATGGCTTCGACAACGGACGGCCAGGTGGTATGGATATGGGTACCAATCGATGGTTGCCCGGCATTCAACAACTCTCGCAGTTTGTTACTTCTCATACTAAGTGACCTCCAATATGTGGATCGTAATGTGTAGATACATCTGACATTTGAGCAACCGATTTTTCTCACCGTTATGAAGAATATGCTCAACGCCAGATTTCTCTGAGTCTCGGCAAGAGAATCTCCGTATCCCGGTCGTGAATTTGGCCTTGCCAGTTATTGTTCGTTTCGACATCGCACCGGTCGAATGACGCCCGTATCAGTTCGGGCAGATCTAGTTGGTGGAACCGCGTGGTGAAATATCCGTCATCTCCAAGCTGGATAAAGCGAAATCCCATCGGGAAGCCGATCAGACATGCGGTATCAACAACCAGAAAATCGCGGTACATCCGGAGGCGGTTCATGTGCCGATGTCCTGTAAATAGCGCGACAATGGCGGGATACGCCTTCACGGTCTCAAGCAAACGATTCGCACCGACGAGGAGTCCGGCAGTGCTTCGCGGTTCGTAGTTTGGCAGTACCCAGGTATGGAGAGCGAGCAACATCGCACACCGCTCGTCATAGGCTTTTTCGGCGGCTTCACGGAGTGCGTTGTCAAGCACGTCGGTCCAGACGCCGTTTCCCTGTGTGATCGGGTTACACTGATGATAGATGTTGGCACGTGCCAGCCGGAGCCGCGGCATGACCTCAACAACGTCAATTGTTTCGGGGATGGGGAATTCTTTGGCGAACGCTTCGAAAGTGCCCCGTTGCGCGTCGGCGTCATGGTTCCCCGGGATGTAATACACCGGTGTCTCGAAGCCGGCAAACACGTCTGCGACCTCCTGGATCGATTGCAGATAGGTCGACCACGGTAGGTCAAACGCACTGCCACCGCAGAGCAGGTCACCCCCGTGAACGATAAAGTCGGGCTGAAGCGCATTGATTTTCGGCACTGCAGCTTCCATGACCGTTCGGCTGTGTGTCAGCATTTTGGGTGGGCCATAGTCTTCCGGCGCCGAGGGATAGTGATGGCTGTCGGTCACAAAAATAAAGTTAATGGGCATAGGGCCTCCAACATTGTGATCTTTCCGAAAAGCATAAATCAAGTATAACCCTGATCAAGGATGAAGGCAAGCACTTTCCGCACTTTTCTTGAGACGGCGCACGGTGACATACGGCGAGGGGTGTGTAGGCGTTTGGAAATTGAAGATGGTGAGGTGTAAGTGGGGGTTTATGGAAGCAAAGATAGATATGGACATTAGTTACGCACAATCTGGAGAACCTGCATGATGACTGGATTTCGGTGATGGAAATCGGTACAAACGCATGTCCTGACTGTTTTTGGGCGATCCCAGATGGTCCAAAAATGGTCGATTAACAGATTCAAATGCTCTGACCCATTCGTTAGCCAGAGATCCGTTTGCGAAAACATCTTCTCGCACCCGAATCTGGCACGTCTCGGAGCCAGTTAGGACATAGGTCTAAGGCCAATTGATGCGCCCGATTCCAGTCAGAATGGGGATCTTTCTGGAACTGCGTAACTACTGCTCTATAATCCCTTTTAGGAAACAGCAGCTGATGCTGAGTAAAATATCGCACCACTTTATAAGCAGAAGAAATCCTTGAGCAAGTGGCAACAAGTGATGATAGCTAGAAACCGCAAGACGCTTGTTCTATGCCAAGAATGTCATCACCTGTTACATTCAGGGGCACTCAGGAATAAGAGGTCTGCTCCTAAGTAGACGATTACATCAGAGGGCATCGGACCCGTTCTCATCGGTGCTGAGGGCGGGTTGACTTTCTTCAAAAGCAGACAGTGACTGCGTTTAAGCAACTTTCGGGACGCTTTGGGAAAACAGCGAGCGGAAAATCGCCTTGAATGTTTCCCCAAAGCGACGTAAAAGTGCCCCGACGGTCTTTAAGGCTTTGCGCCACCTTAGGCGACGTCTCATTCCAATATCATCACCATGCCCAAACCCGCACGGAATCGGACGAAAAATCGGTAACACCCCAAAACCATATCGGGCGGGTTCTCTGAGATTTTCACAAATGCGAATCAGTTCTGGTGTGGGGGTGAGATTCCGAATAATCTCAACATACCCCAAAAAGTCCTTCAGTGTGCGACAGAATTGGCAATTCCGTCTCACGCATGAAATGCTTCGTATTTACTTCAACTCCGGTCAACAAAAGTGGGCGCAATTGCAATGCAACATCCCTTATTGGCGGAGGCAAGTAACAATTGTCCCCGATCTCACGATTCACGGCTGCATCACCTTCGGCTCGATCAACACAACCAACTCGGTCTGAGAGGACTGATTCGTCGTCTCCTTGAACAGCCCACCCAGCAACGGAATACTGCTGATAACCGGCACGCCCGTCTCCACGCTTTCCTCTCGCTCCTGCAACAGCCCGCCGATAACCACCATGCCCCCATCGGGCACCCGCACCTGGGTATTGACGGATCGATCCACAATGGTGGAGGCTTCGCGGGCAATCCGAGTGCCGTCCCGGGCCTCCAGGTTGATCTGCAGGGTAATGTCCCCCGTGGCGCCAACCCAGGGCTTGAGCCGTAACGTGATGCCGGTCCTTATGGTGTTGAAGGATTGACGGGAGATCCCACCGATGGGGATGTCGCCCCCTCTCAAGATTTCGGTGGTGGTCTCAAACAGGTTCTCAATCCCCACGCGAATCGTCGCCTCCTGTCCGTTGAGGACAGCGACCCGGGGAGAAGCCAGCACTCGGGCTCGATTCTTGTTGACCAGTGCTTGAAGCGAAGCGCGAAAGGCTTGTGGAACTTTCGCAAGCGTATCAAACCGGATGCCAAGCCCCTGTTGACTCTCCCCGGACCATTCCCCGTCTTCCCCGCCAAACGTCAAGCCGAGTTCAAGCGTATCGCCACGGCGGATCTCCAGAAGAATCACCTCAATCATCATCTGTGGGGCGGGTGAATCAATCACTTGAAGATAGTCAGCGACTTCTTGAACCATTTCCGGCGTGCCGATTACCGCCAACGCATTCTGCTGGGGAAGCACTTTGATCTGGTCTGCCGGGATGGTGGACGGCAGCAAGGATAACAGGTTTCCTCCTTCCGAAGCGTTGAGATACTTGAGTGGGATGCGTCGCGTAACCAGCAGCGGATTCCGCCCGGACGGTCCAAGTCCTCCGGGCGCAATGAGGTAGTGGAGGCGGTCACCGCGTTCGGTCTTGCGATAGGTATAGCCAGTACCAGCGAACAGGGCG
>JAPUIP010000613.1 GCA_027296925.1 Candidatus Poribacteria bacterium
CGGTAAACCGAGCATTTCGCAGGAGGGCAACAACATCGTTTATGTCGGGCAGGAAAACCGCCAACATTTTTTGGGACATCTCATCCTTTGGGGGCTGAAAAGCGCCGTGATGCCGTGGTGTTCTGACGGCCCCGGAGAAGCTGAACTCGGCGGCACCTTAGAGATCACGATGAGCGATTGGGCGGATCAGTGCCATGCGCAAGGCGGCAGCGTCATCATCCCTCACCTGCCCAACCCGAATGGCGAGCCGGCTGCGCTGATCGCCACCGGTCGCGCCGACGGAGTGGAGATGCTGCGTCATGCGCCGTTCAACCACCTCGAATACTACCGCTACCTCAACTGCGGCTATCGCCTGCCGCTCGTCGGTGGTACGGATAAAATGAGCAGCGACGTGCCTGTCGGCATTTACCGTACCTACACCTATATCCCCGAAGATGAAGCGTTCAACTACAACAACTGGTGCAGGAATGTATCACAGGGACGGACATTCCTCAGCGGCGGCCCCATCATCCATTTCACGGTGGACGGTCACGCCATCGGTGACACAGTGGAATTATCCAGCGCTGGCACCGTGGAGGTGGAAGCGTGGGCGGAGAGCATCTTCCCGATTCATACACTTGAGATTGTTCAGCAGGGTCGAATCGTCGCTTCAACGCAGGACAACGCGGGAACCCGACGACTGGCTTTGAAGGAAAAGGTAAAGGTGGATGGACATACGTGGCTGGCAGCGCGATGCGGCGGGCCTAACTACACCAGCGTGCCGCATCATGATGGTTGGGAGCGCGGGCTTTTTGCCCATACCTCGCCGATCTATGTCGCCTGCGGTGGTGAGTGGTGGCTCTTCGACGCCAACGCCGCCCAGTATATGCTCACACTCATCGAAGGCGATTTGACCTATATTCGTGAAACTGCCGCGTTACATCAGCCCGGTACAACAACCCATCATCACGGCGAGGATGACCATATCGCCTACCTGGAGCGTCCTTTCCTCGAAGCCCGAGAGGCGATTCATCGCCGAATACACCAGTTGGGGATACCTCATTAATCGACGGCATACGCATCAAGTTAACGGACTTGACGCCTCAACTCGCACCACACATAGATTCGTCTCCAGGCCGGTTGCCCCCTCAAAAGCTTGCCCCGCCTGTGCCGAGCTTCGAGGTAAGCTTCGAGGTAAGCGACCAACGGAAAGCCTGCCCCCGCCTGAGGGGGGGGCCCGGGGTGAGGGTGAAACTGGGCAGTAAAGTTTGCCTGCAGGCGAGAATGTATTGCCTTCGCTAATACTACAACGAGACTTCGTAATATTGCTTGAGTTTGTCTTAGCTTCATTCCCAAATAAGTAAGGAGGAATCTGGATTGGATAAAAAAGCGGTGGTGCTTTTGAGCGGCGGGATTGACTCAACAACCACGCTTGCGATTGCTCAGTCTCAAGATTACGATGTGCACGCCATAAGTTTCCGATACGGTCAGCGGCACACCGCTGAACTAGACTGCGCAAAACGGATTGCAGAGAAGATGGGCGTCAACAAACACGTCATCGTCGATATTGATCTGCGGGCATTTGGTGGTTCTGCGTTAACCGATGACATCGATGTTCCCAAGGCGCGCTCCGATCAGGAGATCGGCACCGGCATCCCGGTGACTTACGTGCCGGCGCGCAATACGATCTTTCTGTCTTTCGCACTGGCGTGGGCGGAAACGCTAGGAATCGACACCATCTTCATCGGTATCAACGCGCTCGATTACTCCGGCTACCCCGATTGCCGTCCGGAATATATCGAGGCGTATCAGCGGATGGCAAATCTGGCGACGAAGGCTGGCGTTGAAGGCAACATGGCGCTAAACATTCAAACGCCCTTGATCTCGATGACGAAGGCGCAGATCATCAAAACAGGCGCTGAGCTTGGCGTGGATTACGGATTGACGCTCAGTTGTTACGACCCGGACGATCAGGGCAGAGCATGTGGCGCCTGTGATAGCTGTCTACTGAGAAAGAAGGGATTTGAGGACGCGGGGATTGCGGATGTAACAGTGTACAAAATTTAAGCGGTCCATTGCGCCTCCGTTTTCCCCGCGCTACGGCGCTTCAATCGTGACCTCCGTCGCGTAGGGCGTCATCTCAGAGAGCTCTGTGCTTTCTGTGGTTGACGGTTTTCCCGTGGCAATGCAGGTGATTTTAACGACCTGCGCCTCGCTGGTTTCAATGCGCATCTGGAGCCAGGTGTAATATCGACGCGCGATGAATGCGTCGATAATGTCTCCCGCCATGTCCATCACCTGATCAGTTGTCACCGCCGTGTTCGCCGTTAATGAGAGATAGATTTTTTGATCTGCGCGTGCCCCATCCGTCGTGACGACTGCAAAGGTCACCGTCTTTTCTTCGGACTCGATTTGCAGAATCTCCGGGATGTCTGGGGCTACTTTTTCGTCACTGAGTGGCAAAGGTTGAGCATTTGGCTGCGCAACGCGATGGCATCCGTAAATCGCAATAAGCAGCAAAAACAGATATCTGTACATTGGTTTGTCCTTTCGCCGAACTTTTGCCCACCTCTTTTAACACTCTCAGAAGTCTTACGGATTCTTTCAAAATTATACTTTAGATTCTGGACAGAACGCTAGAGAGAAAGCCACTGAACCCATGCAAAGTTGCTATTTTCTGGCACTGACGTTGCCATGCTTGAGCCCATAAACAGATCAAGAACAGAGCAAACAGCAAACAAGAAAGCGACAATGTCATGAAAAAAATCCAGCGCGCCTTAATTAGTGTTTACGACAAAACAGATCTGGTTCATCTTGCCCAAACCCTCGCCCAGAAAGGCGTCGAGATCCTTTCTACCGGCGGAACGGCGAAGCAACTCCGTGATTCAGGAATCGAGATTCGTGAAGTTTCGGACTATACAGGCTTTCCCGAAATGCTCGATGGCCGCGTGAAAACCCTCCATCCGAAAATCCATGGCGGCTTGTTGGCGATTCGTGGTAATCCTGAACACGTCGCCCAAGCGTCGGCACACGGCGTTGCGTTCATCGATCTCGTCGTCTGCAACCTCTATCCATTTGAGGCAACCATTGCGAAGGAAGGCGTCGCGCTCGCGGAAGCAATTGAAAACATCGATATCGGTGGGCCGACGATGATTCGAGCGGCTGCGAAAAATTACGGTGATGTCGCCGTCCTCACGGATGCGCGCCAGTATTCCGAGGTCATCGCGGAACTGGAGGAAAACGAAGGCTGTCTTTCGGATGAAACTCGATTCCGGTTAGCGAAAGCGGCGTTCGTCCACACCGCCCACTATGACGGTGCGATTTCGCGTTACCTCGCTAACCTGGCTGAATCTGATGCGGACTTCCCCGAAATTCTAGATCTCCGGTTTGAAAAAGCCCAAAGCCTCCGATACGGTGAAAACCCCCATCAGCAGGCGGCGTTCTATCGCACGCACACCTCACCGGAACCGTGCGCGGCGTGGGCAAATCAGTTGAACGGTCAACCCTTATCTTTTAATAACATCCTCGATCTCGAAGCGGCCCTTGAGATTGTGAAAGATTTTGCCGAACCCACCTGCTCCATCATCAAGCACAACAACCCGTGCGGATTGGCAACTGCAGAAAATCTGGCACAAGCGTTCACCGATGCCCTCGACTGCGATCGAACCTCCGCTTTCGGCTCCGTAATCGGTTTGAACCGCAAAGTGACCATCCAAACGGCAAACGCCATCCGCGAAGCTGCGAACGCCGGCATCAAGGTTGAAGCGGTCATCGCCCCAAGCTACACCGAAAAGGCGTTGAGAGCGCTTTCCCGCGTTCGACATCGACGTATCCTAGAAACGGGCAAACTCACGCTGGATGCGTCGGTGAGGCAGATCCGCAACGTGATTGGCGGTGTACTTGTCCAAGACCGCGATCTGCACGAGCTCGCGTCCGACGACCTACAAGTCGTCACGAAGCGCGAACCGACGGCTGAAGAGATCGAAGCGCTACGCTTTGCGTGGAAGGCGTGTAAGCATGTCAAGTCGAACTGTGTGCTGCTCGCGCAGGGCACGAAAACCGTCGGGCTCGGTGCCGGGCAGATGAGCCGCGTCGACGCGAGTATCATCGCAGCACGCAAGGCCGGTGAAAGGGCGAAGGGCTCGGTGCTCGCCTCCGACGCTTATTTTCCATTCCCGGATGGCATCGAGATTGCCGGTGAGGCGGGGGTGCAGGCGATTATTCAGCCCGGTGGCTCGGTCAATGATCAGCCGGTAATTGAAGCCGCGGATCGGTATGGGATGGCGATGGTCCTCACCGGCGTGCGGCATTTTCGGCATTAAATGTAACGCGGAAAACGCGAAGAATCTTGCACATCACGTTTCACGCATGACGCAAGGAGCAGCACGATGAACGTATCACAATCGACAGTATCTGCCTTCACCATTCCTCCGACAGTCGTCACCGGCATTGGTGCGTCGGAGGAGGTCGGCGAACACGCCAAACGCCTGAGAGCGAGCAAAGCGTTGGTGGTCACGGACCCGGGGATCGCCAAGATCGGTTACGCGGATGGGATTGTCGAACGACTGAATGCCGCCGGGATTGACGCTTCGCTTTTCTCGGACGTAACGCCCGATCCGACGCTGCAAAATGTCAACGACGGCTTGCGGCAGTACCAGGCTGATGGCTGCGATCTGATCGTCAGCATCGGCGGTGGCAGCGCAATCGACTGTGGGAAAGGGATTGCCGTCAAGCTGACGAACGACGGGGAACTCGTGGATTACATGGGCGTTGACAAAATTCCTAATCCCGGTGCGCCGCTGATTGCCATTCCAACCACCGCAGGCACCGGCAGTGAGTGCACGAAAGCTACCGTGATTACCGACGCCGAGCGCAATGTGAAGATGATGCTGAGCAGCCCGTGCTTGCTGGCACAGGTTGCGCTGATTGATCCGCTACTGTCGTTGACGACGCCGCCACACCTGACCGCGGCTGTCGGGGTGGACGCGCTAACGCACGCCATTGAAGCCTACATCTCCAAACGCGCTCAGCCGATTACCGATGCGCTGGCACTGAAAGCGATTCGTATGATGTCCGGCGCGTTGCGTCAGGCGTGGGCCAATGGCGAGAACATCGAGGCCCGGACCGAGATGATGATTGGCGCTTCTATTGCCGGAATGGCGTTCAGCAACTCCTCCGTCGCGCTGGTGCACGGGATGTCCCGCCCAATCGGCGCGTACTTCCACATCCATCACGGCCTCTCAAATTCCGTTCTGCTGCTCGATGTGATGGAGTTTAGCGTGGTTGGCACGCCTACACGTTTCGCCGACATCGCCCGTGCAATGGACGAACCGATCGACGGCTTATCCCCAATGGGGCAGGCCGATTGTGCAATCGCCGCCGTTGAACGGCTAATCAACGATATTCAGATGCCGCGTCTCGGGGAGATCGGCATCGATGGGGACAGATTTGAGGCGGTGGTTGAACAGATGGCATTAGACGCGATTGCCAGCGGTAGTCCTGCCAATAATCCTCGCCAAGCGTCGCAGGAGGAAATTGTGGCATTGTATCGGCAGTGTTTCGCGGAACGTAAAACGTAAAGCGTAAAACGTAAAACGTAAAAAGAGAGGAAAATCTGATGAAGTACGAAGATTGGGAACAGGAAGTGCCTTCCACGATAAAGAATGACTCGGTATGGAAGATGGTTGCGTATCGGCTGGCTTTATTTGCGGCAGATTTAGGTTGGTATGATGTTACCAAGCTGGTGCAGGATCGACGAACCATTGGGCTCTCGGATCAGTTATATCGAGCATTGGGGTCTGTCAGTGCAAATGTCATCGAGGGATATTCTCGTGGCACAGGAAAAGATCGGGCGCGCTTCTATGAATACGCACTCGGTTCAGCGCGAGAGAGTCGGGACTGGTACTACAAGGGACGACATATTCTGGGAAAATTCGTTACCGAGCATCGTCTCGAACTACTGACAGAGGTTATCCGCCTGTTATTGACGATGATTCCGGAACAGCGAAATCGCACAATACGTGAATCTGAGACAATGTATAAAATAAGCAGAGATGACCTGTTGACTAACGCTCCGTTCCCATAATTACGTTTTACGTTTTATGCTTTACACTTGAAAGGAGAAATCTATGCAGACAAAGACCTCAGACCGACTCAAAATTGTTGTTCCCGGCGACAATCCCCCACAGATTCAGGGTTCGCCGCACCTGAAACGGCTGGAGCCTTATGGCGATGTGGTTTTGCACCTGGATCGCCCGGAGTCGCTGGACGAGAAGATCAACCGCGCCAATGATGCAGATATTCTAATCAACACGCGCGGTCTGGTGACGTGGCCCGCTGAAGCCTTTCGCCAACTTCCGAAGCTGCGCATGATTGCGACATGTTCAATCGGAACGGATATGATCGATTTGGAAGCGGCAAGGGAACTCGGCATTGTCGTCAGCAATCAGCCCGGCCGAACGGCGCCCGTTGTCGCCGAACACGGATTTGGGCTGATGTTCGCTCTCGCCAAACGAGCCGCCTTTATGACATCGGCGGTGCAAGCGGGGCAGTGGCCCCGAATGGACAGCATCTATCTGCAAGGCAAGACATTGGGCATCGTCGGCACGGGAAATATCGGAGCGGAGATGGCGCGGCTCGGTCGAGCCGTTGGGATGAACGTCGTTGCCTGGACATTCAATCCTTCTCCGGAACGGGCGTCGCAACTCGGCGTTCAATTTGTCGAGTTGGACGAATTGCTGCGAACCGCCGATGTGGTCAGTCTCCACGTCAAGTTGACTGATGACAGCCGGAGCATGATCGGGAGACGGGAGTTCGAGCTGATGAAGCCCAACGCACTCCTAATCAATGTTGCACGCGGTGAGGTCGTCAACACCGACGCGCTTGTCGAGGCGCTGAGTTCTGGACATCTCGGTGGTGCGGCAATTGATGTCTACGATCAGGAGCCGCCGCCGGCAGATCACCCGCTTCTGGCTTGTGAGCAGGTTATTCTCACGCCGCACTGTGCGGACATGACCCCGGAGGGCGTAGACCTACTCAACGAAGGCGCAGTGGATAATGTCATTGCCTTCCTGAAGGGACAGCCGCAAAATGTGGTGACGTGAGACGTACTTAAGTTTAAGGGAGATGAGGTCGCGGAGATATTTAAGGTTGTTTTCCACAGATCCACCGATTGACGATCGAGGGTCGAAATCTGGCCCGCACCTCTGGCTTCGAGGACACGCTGATGAACCCACAGATCAAAGACAAACTCGCAAACTTACCCGCCAATCCCGGCGTCTACCTGATGAAGGATGCCGGTGGGAAGATTCTATACATTGGCAAGGCGGCTTCCCTCCGCCAACGGGTCCGATCCTATTTCCAGGATGCCGCCACCCCACACGCCTTGACCGAGCCGATGCTGCGCTATGTCCGCGATGTTGACTATATCCTCACCACAAGCGATGTCGAAGCGCTGGTCCTTGAAAATAACCTGATCAAGCAGCACCAACCCCGCTACAACATCAAGCTCAAGGACGACAAACGCTATCCTTACCTGAAGCTGACGGTCAACGAGCCTTTTCCGGGGCTTTACATCACCCGCCGAATCGAAAACGACGGCGCGAAGTATTTCGGCCCTTTCGTGCATACGCGGGCAACGCGCCAGACGATCAAGCAACTGACGAAGGTCTTCCCCATCCGCACCTGTCATCTGGACCTGAAAGCGTCGGGCAATGCACATCGTGTTTGCCTGGATTATCATATCAAACGTTGTCCCGGCCCTTGTGCAGATCTCATTGCTGTTGAGGATTACGACCAGATTGTGAAGAACGTCCGCCGATTTCTCAGTGGGGATGCGGCAGCAGTCATTCAGGAACTCACGGCAAAGATGCAGACCGCTGCCGCTGAGCTCGACTTTGAAAGCGCAGCGCAATACCGGGACGAGATAGAAATCGTCAAACAGGGCATCGCCAAACAGAATCTTGACAATCCATCGGCGGAGGATGAGGACGTGATCGGCATCGCATACAAAGGCGATGAGGCGTGCGTTCAAGTGCTGATGATACGTGACGGAAAGCTAATTGAACGAGAACACTACTTCTTGAATGATGTACGGGCCGAATCCGCACTTGAAGCGTTGACCGCCTTCGTTCAGCAATACTATCAAGATGCGTCATTCGTCCCCAAAACCATCCTGTTGCCCGGTGAAATCGAAACGCCGGAAACCCTCCAAAATTGGCTTTCTGAGAAGCGCGGCAGTCAGGTGACATTGCACATCCCACAGAGAGGGCGCAAACGTCAACTGGTCGAGATGGCAGCGAAAAATGCGAACCTCATCCTGGAACAGAAGGAACAACAGATCGTGCTCAGAGCCGGGGACAACCCTGCACTGATTGAGTTGCAGGAGCTTCTGAACCTACCTCGTCCACCTCAGCGCATCGAAGGGTTTGACATCTCCAATCTGGGAGATCGATTTCCGGTGGCATCCATGGTGGTGATGGAAGATGGGGAACCCGCGAACTCCGAATATCGCCGCTTCAGGATTCGTACTGTCGAAGGGCAGAACGACTTTGCGATGATGCAGGAGGTCGTCGCCCGCCGGTTTCGCCGCGCGATCGAGGAGAATCGTTTCCCGGATCTCATCCTTATCGATGGCGGCAAAGGGCAACTGAGCGCTGCTTGCGAGGTGTTAAACGCGCTTGAGTTGCGCCATCTCCCGATCATCGGGCTTGCCAAACGCTTCGAGCATATCTTCCTCCCCGACCAATCCGATCCGATCGTTCTGCGGCGCGATAATCCAACCCTCCACCTCATCCAGCGGCTCCGCGACGAAGCGCATCGATTTGCCCTCACCTACCACCGCAAACTCCGCAGCCGAGAACTCAGCCACTCGATTCTCGACGAGATTCCCAACATCGGCCCCAAGCGGAAACAGGCTTTACTCCAACATTTTGGATCGGTCGAAAAAGTTTGTCAGGCCACGCTGGATGAACTGCTTGCCGTCAAAGGGATTACGCACAGCGTCGCCGCAAACATCCGCAAACACTTGAGTCGCGGAGAACATGAAACGTGATGCGTCATTGGAAGGCATAGAAATTGCTCATGTTATGCAGTTTAATCAATTGACACAAGAGGAGGATGCTCAATGTTATCCATAAACGGCATTTATGATGGAGAAAAAATAATTCCCACGGCGCCTATCCCACTAGAGCCAGGATCTCATTTCAAAGTTATTATCACCTTTCTTGAGTCGATTGAAGCAGAAGAAGAGAAAGGATTGAGCCGATTTTGCGGTATTTGGGAAGACGATCGTGATGCTGAAGATATCATCGATGACATCTGTTCCGCAAGCCAGCGCTGAATGGTCGTGACGCACCGAGGCGTGCAACGGAAGTGTCCGAAGCTGTGCAGATTCAGGGAAAGTGAGTTTTGTGGTCGAATTGCATTTCACGCCTGATGAACGAGAAAATAGGAAGGGAAGCTGAATGAATGAAAGAAATCTGAAAATCTTTGGAGTTTTGGCGATTATCGTCATCGTCCTTGTGTTACACGTCAAGCTGTTTCAGTTCTCTGAGATTGTTCAATATGGCGAATTACAAATGCTAATCTGCCTGGGACGAACGATTAACGTGGATACGAGCGAAGCGGTAGATCAGATTATCACCTTTCGGATTATCTCCGGAAAATTTCGCGGAGAGACTGTTCAGGTGAATAACATCTGGGTGGGACGGGCGTACGGCGATCGGGTTATCCGAAAGCGCGATGTGCTGTTCCTTGAAATTCCGCTCAGACGCCGGGATCAAACGACGATTGACCAAGCCCGGATGCTTGAATATTTCCGAACACCGTTCCTGCTGTACCTGGCGGGCCTGTTGGGGGGCTTGATGATTTTGGTGGCTGGCATGAAGGGGGTGCGAGCCATCCTGACGCTGTTTGCCACCGCTTTTGCTATACTCTACATCTTAGTTCCCCTGACGGTCAAAGGTTTTAATCCGATTGCGGTTTCCTTGCTCGTTGCTACCTTGCTGACCCTCTCGACGTTTGTGCTGATTACCGGATTTAGCTTCAAGGTGATTTCTGGCGTGTTGGGCACGCTCGGTGGGTTGGCAGCCGTTGGGATTCTTTCTGTCATCAGTCGGAAGGTAATGATTCTGACGGGATTGGCTCAGGAATTCGGCTTTCTCGAGCTCGGTCTTGCCCTCTGGCGAACGGAGGCTTCGCACAATTGGGATTTCCACGGGATACTCGTTGCGGGGATGATCCTGGGCGCTGTCGGCGCCATGATGGATGTGGGCATGTCCATCTCCTCTTCTGTTTACGAGGTCAAGGCGGTCAACCCAAATGTCACGGTGCGCCAAGCCATCCGCGTGGGGTTGAATGTGGGCAGAGACATCATGGGGACAATGGCGGACACGCTGATCTTCGCATATCTCGGTGCACACATGATCACGATGTTGCTCCCACGGATTGACTTCCCGGAGGTCGGGAAGCTTTATCCGTTCCTGCGGCTCGCGAACGATGAAACGACGGCGGTGGCAATCATACAGGCAATCGTCGGCACGATTGGGTTGGTTTTGACCGTTCCAATTGCCGCGGTGATTGCCGGCATCCTGACCAAGTATCGAAAAATAGACCCGTCAACAATGGATGAAGACCTGCCATCGGAAGAGGAACTGGAGGAACTTTTCCGCACGGACGACCCACGGAGCAAAGCCCGTTTGGCGGTGCCGATTGCGCTGATCGTCGTCCTTGTCGGAACACAGTTCCTCTACCATCGAATCAACGGCGCGTCAGCGACGATTGCTGAGCAGCGCTATGAGAACGGCGAGGTCGCTTCCTTCTCTGAGTATGCAAAAGGAAGAGTCATTCGCCGCCTCGAATCAACCCGCCTGAACGAGATCACTGAACACCAGATCCTTGAAATCGAGATGCTCTCTGGGGGCTATAAGGGGCAACGCCTTATCCTGCGGAATATCCTCAACCACAAACTGGATCTACTGAGTATCCCCGCTGAGCCGGGGGACATTATCCTCTGCCGTGTCGGGGGGACACCGGATCAGATCAGCCTCGTGAATATTGTGCAGGAGTATGGACGTGATGGTTACTTGATATGGATGTTAGGATTGATGTTGGCCATAATCATTATCGTCGGACGAATAGAAGGGATACGCACGGCGTGTGCGATGGTCGGTTCAGGAATGATTATCTATTTCTTCATGTTACCCCTGATCTCGCAGGGGAAGAACGCTGTGGTAATCGTCACCCTGACCTCCGGTATGATTGCATTTGTATCGCTGGTGTTTGTCATTGGACCGGGCCGGAAAACCTTCTCAGCCGTGCTCGGCACAATGGGCGGAATTCTGGTCGCTGGACTGCTGATCATGTTTGCGCAAAACTATCTCCACTTTTCGGGACTAGAAAATGCGGTCTCGGCAGACATTATCGAAGCGACTCGTACACCACCGTTTGACTTTCGTCAGGTACTACTCGCCGGGATGTTAATGGGCTTGCTCGGCGTGGCGGTGGATGGGGCGATTGAGGTCGCTTCGTCAATGGAAGAGATTCGGCGGGCAAATCCGAACATGGCGACCTGGCGACTGATTTCATCCGGCATGAATGTCGGCACCGATATTCTCGGAACGATGGTCAATACCTTAGTGTTCGCATATCTGGGAGTGGAGTTACTGTTCATCATGGCGGTTGTGGCGCCGAATGTGGATCTCTTCAGATCGCCCACTGTGGAGTTGTTGAGTATCGGCATCGCCTCTGCAGAGATCGTGCGTTTGCTTGCGGGGACACTTGGGCTTGTTCTCACAATTCCAATCACGGCGATAATTTCCGGCTTCTGGAATCCCACAGAAAAAGGACAAGCATAAATCCCTGATTATAGAAATTCCCCACGCATCTTTGGTGTTGACTTTTTTGGCCATTGTTCTATAATGGTAGCTATTCCGTTTAGAAAGTGACTTCAGAAAATTGTTCCATCAATTCATTGTCGAGCCGTGGGAATGACAGCGAGGTTTGGTTGATAGGACTTCCCCCCTGAAATCCCTCCCATCGCTTTCTGCCAATCCCCTGCTCAACAACGGTTAACCCACCGTTGTTTCCCGTGATCTCTATCCATTCTGTTTTCCCAAAAAATTGGCATCCGTTCCGCCGGTTTTGACCCCCGTTGAAAATGGCGACATAACGGTTGAACGATGTGTCATTCCTCCAGCGTGATCAAAGAAGAAGGGGAGGGGCTTCCATTTCCAATCGGAGTCAAAATCTCCTCCCATGTTGCTTTCCATCCCGATGATCGGGAATCGACCCAAATGAAGACAATTGAATAGCGATTGAGTTTTTCAGCGTGCTGTCGAAACAGGCGATCTTTTTGTATTTTGGACGTGCAACGGGTCGGGGCGTCCACCAACCTATCAAAGGAAGAGAAAAATATGGTGCATCAACGTGTTTCTTGGCGTCTTATTCT
>JAPUIP010000614.1 GCA_027296925.1 Candidatus Poribacteria bacterium
CTTCAGGGTTTCCGCGAGCGATTCAACCTGGGCTCTCGACTCTGCATATGTCAGCGTCGGACCGCCGTCGGGAATAATCACGGCCGTTCTGTCCGCATAGTTCGGTGATAGTAAATCTGCTAGGGTGGACAAGATGGTTCCTCCTTCTCGTATAAATGTAAAGTTAGTTATTTATTTAGACGTGGTGCCCAAGAGAGTAGAAATCTTTGCTGAGCTTTTTCTATTTTCTCCAAAACTTCCTTATTGAATTGTTTTTCAAGAGCAATAGGCAGATTTATCGAAATCATTTTGTCCTCCTGACGAGAGCTTCTAGAAACATCCTAGCCAAAAGGACATTGAAGAAGCATTATAACAGCACCCCGACATTCCCAGCGTTAGTGCTAAGGTTGAAGAAATCGTCAGGAATTATCAGCTATAGAACCATAGGGACATGATCAAATCCCTTATTTTTATTCACCCAGATCAATGCCCAATTGCACAAATGCCTCTTTAATCTTATCCTCGTAATCCTGCTCTGACATCTCTCCACCTGTCGCCAGCAGCTCAATTTGAAGGCTTTTGAAATTTGATTGCAGTAGGTTCATAACCCCCATTAGTTGTGATACTTTTCCTTTGGGAACTGTGAACTGTAAGCGCACTTCTTTCCGCCCACTGGGTGGAGGTGATGGCAGTGGTTTATCTCCTTCAGGCCGGTCTTCCTCAAAGTGCCAGCCAGGCTTTCCATCCGGTGGGTAGAAGTCCTCACCTCCCTGATCCTTTTCTTTCTCCTTCTCTTTATTCTTTAATCTGAGCGATGCAAATCTCCTCGCGAATAATCACTTCATTTCCAGAAAAGGCAATTGACGACGGACTCTCCTTGAAATATCGGTAGACGGGCTTTCCGTTTACCAGTTCACCAAGTCCGAACAGCCCCTGTTGCACCCCTGCACGAATTCCCGATTCCCATGCGTCTTGACCGATGACTCGCGCCTCTCCCGGCGTCTTCGCACTCGATTGATATAGCTGTTCAGTGGAAACGGACTCGTTGGTTTTAAGATACCGTTCCTTAATCACCAATGGATAAATACTTTCAAGAATCTCCCGGTCTGATCGCAGTTTGTCATAGACGGCTTCGTCAAGTTTCTTCGTCTCGCCGTAGGTTGGAATACCCAAATCGCCTTCTTTGAGATCATCTCTTGCCGGAATGAACAAGGTTCGATAATATCGACGCAATGTATCATTCAACCCCTCTTCTGCCTTTTTCAACTCCGTCCGAACTTCCTTCTGTTGTTCATCAGAGAGATTCAGAGTTTTATCACTCCCGATGGTTCGGTAGGCAATAACCTTTGAAAGTTGACTGTAAAACCCAGCCTGCTCACGCTCCAGCGGCGTCAGAAAGAAAAGCGTGTTTCGGTTCACTCTGGGCGTATTTCCCCTCGTCTCCAGTGTGCCTTTCATCAGGGCGTCGTCGCGCTCCTTGAGGATAACCAGCTTCAGATCGGCGTTATCTGGAATGTCGGTTCCATCTTTTGGCCATACGAAGGTCTTGAGTTTTCCTCCAGAGAGGTTCTTTCTCAGCAGTGTTTCCTCAAACTCGTTGATTTCCGAGTCGTCGATATTCTCCATTCGGGTCAGCAGAATACGGTTGAGATTGGGCTGGTTGGTGAAATAAACTCTTCCACCGTCGTGCCGAAGGTAAAATAGCTTTTCCCTCAAACCCTCGCCCGCTTCCGCGACAACGCTGGACGGATTCCCCGTTGTCGTCGCGCTCCGCTTAATTTCTCCGAGATTCGCGCCCTTCTCCGTGCCACCTGAAAACGAGTAGAGAAAAATGGTCGTCGCGGCTCGGCTACCCAACTTCAATCCTTTGTAGGCGTCTCCGAGACCTACATCGACCTTTTTCGCACCGGCGTCTTCACTCGTGATGTCTTTGGCAATGATGCTGTCGTATTCCTGACCGATGTACTTTAATAGTTCCCGTCGAATTTCCTGAACGCCCAGATTAAAATCTGCCAGACTGATATAGGAAATTGCTTTCTCTTTAAGGGAATGGATTACGAGCGACAAGAATCGCAACACGCCCCGTGTGCGCTGAAAATTCGGGAAGCTGCCCCACCGTTGATAGAGCACGTCAATCGCTTCGGGTTGAAATGGATAAGCGGCTTCAAACCGTTTTCGGTATTCTGAGGGCTCAGTTCCGGACGGTAGAATGGATTCCTTGACAGCATAATCCATGAAATCACGAATCACTTCACCCGCGCCATTCATATCGATTTGCGAGAAAAGCCTGCGCCTGATGACTTGGGTAATCTCATGCTCCTGCACCGGCGTATAGATCTTCTCCACCCGTCCCGCAACATGTTGAAGCTGTCTAAATAGTTGTTCCGCACCCTCGTCATAGTGTTCCATGACACTCGACGGAAGGGTGATAATCAGTGCAACCTTTTCTAAAGTGCCAGCGGCTTCGGTCAACTCCTGCATAAAGGCAAGCGTCTGTGATGCCAGTGTGCTGTCTTCCACACGGACGCCTGCGGCTTTAGTCATATATTCCAGTACCTCGTCCATCAGGATGAGCACGGGTTGTTTTTCTGTAAGTAGTTCGTAGAGCGCGTCACGACCGGGTGACGTCAAACCATCAAAATGGTCTATCCCTCCGGTCAACTGGGCTTCCAGCATTCCCCATAGCGTGTCTTTGGCACGCATCGGCGTCCCCACAATCACCACTTTTTGTGCATTCCATTCAACGGCTTTGTGATACATCGCAATCAGCGCGTGGGTTTTACCACCGCCAAAGGGGGTCTGGATTTGAATAACCGGATCGCCACCTTGCCCATGTAGCCTCTGTTCAACAATCGAAAGCAAGTGTTTTAGTCCATCGGTCTGATAGGTTTTCTCGAAAAATTGCGCGGCGTCCTTGTATTCGTCCGGTGCTCGATCTTTGAACACTTCCCACAAATCTGCGGCAAAAACTTCTAGGGTGAGTTTTCCTTCTAAAATGTCACGATGAGGAATGGCAATAGTGTGAAAGGGATTCATTCTCTTTGCTCCTCGATGATATGGGGAAATGATTTGTTATTCTGGGATAATCACTTCGATCTCCTGATACGGTTGAAAGTGTTTCGCATTGAAGGTGTAGATGCGTGTGACATTGTTGACTCGCATTGTTGCGATCAATTGCAGATCGAAGATTTGCTGGCGCGTCGGTAGATATTTATCGATGAGCTCCAGTAGTTTGGACATCAGGTCTGCGGTCTGATAGATTTTGCGTATGTTTTGGGATTGGAGATACTTCTCTCTCGATTTCCGCGCGGGCATCTACGGGTGCGATTGGATTTGCGACGCGCTTTGGGCTGGTAATCACCGCATAAAACTCGGTCAGATTTTGCGGTGCCAGACAAAGTGGGATGTCGCCTCTGAGTCCGCGATCGATGAGATTGGCCGACGGCAAGTAAAATGCAGAATCCTGATCGGCACGATAAACGAGAATGTTGGTGTCAACGAGCCCCATCTTCTCGCTCGTCGAGATAGTCATAAATCTCCTCCCGTGAAATTTCCCCCTTCACGCCCAGCGACCAACTGCGTAAATGAATGGTTTCCGTTTCATCTTCAGGTGGTGTGAGCGGTTTTTGATGCTTCTGACGCATAAACTCAATCAGTTGCTGTATAAATTCGATTTTATCATTGGGTAAGCCCCGAACATCAAGCATATCCATTTCAAAATCCTCCTTTATTTTTTAAGAGTGTATGTCAGAGGTCTAATAAATCCTTGACCTGTTGAATTTACGCCTTCTGCAATCTTTCTCCATTCAATATGCGGAGTGGGGAATCCATCAGGAACTGTTTTCACCCGCAAGCTGCAAAGCTTTGGTGACCAATGACGAACTCAGGTATAACTCGTTCTGTTTCGAGAAACTCGTCCGGGTCTTGTGCTAACGCCCACAGCACTTCGGCGGGGTATTCAATTGTCAAAGTCTCCATTTGTCTCTCCTCTACGGATTGTGGATTGGTTCGTCGTCGCGCTGCTAATGGTCCACTTGAGTTCAATCACCCCTACCATTTGGAGGGATTGTTGGGATGTAATTGATCTAATTCCCACTTCAATGGATTGTTCACCACATATTCGCGAAGATGTTGCAGATCGGCATCGTCGCCGATGACGTGCTCATAATAATTCCGCTGCCAAAGGCGTACGCCTGGCATACCGCGTCGTTCGTTAATACGCTTGGTCACCGCAGATTTGAATGCCCCTACAATTGTCCCTAACGAATGACGTTTCGGTCCCTTTGAACGTTGGGTGAGATTATGCCGTAGGGGCGAGGCATGCCTCGCCCGTGATACGTCAATTGCTTGTTTTTGATTGGGCGACGCATGCGTCGCCCCTACATTCGTGATGAATAATATTCCATGTACGTGGTTCGGCATGACGACGAATTCATCCAGTTTCACGTTGGTAAAATGTTGCGGAATTTCGTCCCAAGATTTTACCACAGTTCGTCCAACTTCATTCAATTGCATTTTCCCGTCAACAATCTCACCAAACAAACAAGCGCGTCCTTGTACGCAAATCGTTACAAAATACGCGCCGGGTTGGCCGTAATCATAGTTTGGTAATCTAATGGAACGGCGATGATGGATTTGCGGGTTATATTTCATGATGATATCCCCGGTTTGGTAGGGGCGAGGCATGTCTCGCCTCCAATCCAGACTTCTGTATCCAACCCTCTAATGGACAATGAGCGACGCATGCGTCGCCCATACGACACGATTGTTACACACATCAGATTGGTGGCGTTCGGTCATTCAAAACAGCCGTCCCTGTTTCATCTCATCTCTGACCCTTTCCCGACCGGCAAGGAAACCGTCTAACAGCTTCTTCTCTTTGCTCCCGATGGGCGGCGTTTCGAAGATGGCTTGCGCGACACGATAGAACGCCTCACTCTGTCCGTACCCGCTTTCCGCAAGGACGCTCATCATTTCATCTCGCTGGCTCTTTTCCCACAGTAGCAGGACATGGTGCAACACGTCGATTAGTTGGGGCGAGGCAGGCCTCGCCCCTACGGCGTTGAGGTCATCGATCTTCCGGGATTGGGGTCCGAGGACACGGATAAACGCTTTCTCTTTCTTGATGAAACTCTTTCCGCCCCACTCCTGTGCGATGTCAACACCGCAGGACTGCGCCAACTTCCGCGCTTCGTCAAAATGGACTCGTGTCTCACCGTATTCCCACCGCCAGAGGACGTAGAAACGGGTGAGGTTGGAAATTTCACCGGCGAAGCCGTTGTGGAGGATCTGCCGCACGGCGTAATCGGTGGCGATCTCGCGCACGTCTTCCAGCAGACGGTCAGCGCGGATAATATTTCCTTCAAAGTCCATCACCTGCTCGTATTTGCCGAACACCTCGATAGCGGCGATGAAAAGGTCCGCCCCACCCAACCCTTCTTCCCAGAGACGGTGGAGTTTGGTGTTAAGGTGCGTTTTCATCTCTTCTTTGACTTCGTTGT
>JAPUIP010000615.1 GCA_027296925.1 Candidatus Poribacteria bacterium
CCTCGAAACCTATTACGACGAGGTCGACTCCCTCATCAAGCACGTTAAATCCAGTCGTCTCGCTCCCGGATTTGACGAGATCTTGGCGCCGGGCGAGCCCGAATTCCGCAGCGCTCAGCGAAAGGAGATTGAGGGCATCGCCATTGACGAGACAACCTGGGCAGCCATCTGCGAAGCGGCGCGTGGGTTTGGTCTCGATCCAGACCGTTGGCAAACATGACAAAAATGAAAACCGGCCGAAAAGGAGGGCAGATTCCAAATGAAGACATTCTTGGAAAGACTGGCAGAGCCCACTCCGCTGATTTTTGATGGTGGGTTTGGATCGGAATTATTTGCCAGAGGTATAAATTTGGCAAACAGCGCCGTTGCCAACGAACTGCATCCAGATGCTGTCATTGAGATCCACGCGAGCTACATTGAGGCGGGCTCGGACGTCATCGAAACCAACACATTTGTGGCTTCAAGGTTACATTTGGAAATGGCAGGAAAAGATGAATCTGAGGCTGAAAAGATTGCCAGGGCCGCTGTAGAATTGGCAAAAGCCGCAGTGGAAAAAAGCGGTAAAGAGGTATACATCGCAGGTTCAATCGGACCTTCGCCCGGCGCGATTGAAGCTGACAGCGGCGATGTCGATTTTGGAATTCCGAATCCAGTTGCGCGAGACGCCCACGAAAGGCTGGTGAATGCCTTGGCGGAAGGCGGGGTCGATTTTTTCTGTATAGAAACCATGTTTTCTGCAAAGGAAGCGGCAATGGCAGTTGATGTCGCCAGGAAAACGGGGCTTCCGATTGCTGTGAATTCGACCTACAAGTATACCCGAGATCGCAAGACTGGGAAGACCGTATACAAAACCGATTGGGGGCATTCGCCCGTCGATTTATTGGAGATATTATCCAGCGGGGAACTTTCTAATGGCGATAATCTGCTGGACGATGTTCAGATCTTGGGGCTCAATTGTGGCGCTGAATCAAGGCGTAGCGAACACACCGGAATGCCCTATGCGATTAATGGAATCCAGCAGTTGCGCGAAGCAATGGATGAGAAAGGGATTGAGAAACGGATGATGGCCTATCCCAATGCCGGGATACCCCGCCTGGATGAAAATCTCCGCACATATTACACGCAGACGCCGGAGGAAATGGTACGTTATTTACCGGACCTGCTCAAAGCGGGAGCTTATTTTATCGGGGGATGTTGTGGGACCAGTCCATCGTACATCAGAGCCTTTCGAGAGGCTTTATCCCAATCATAAAAACCGTCGTACTTCTGTCTTGATCTGTAGTGGGTGATTTGATACAATTAGGACTTACGCACTTCGCATTTCAATCTCAAGCCTCACGTGGATCTCGCACCAGTAGAAGCACGGCATGCCGTGCCGCTACAAGTGGTTTGGGCCAATTAACTGCGTAAGTCCTAACAATTATAGGACTTACGCACTTAACGCACGGATCTCAAGCTCCGTGCTAACTCGCTTAAGGATCATGAATGATCCTGCTATAGCCCCGTTTACGGGGGTTAAGCCACATCAGCCCGAAGGTTTAGCTTCGGGCGCCGGGATTGAACTGCGTAAGTCCTAAATTATAGATGCGATTAATCCGAGAGGGAGAACTTCTCATTGACGCGAATCAAGATTTGTGGAATCACCGCACTGGACGACGCGCTGATGGCGGTTGAAGCCGGCGCAGATGCACTTGGCTTTGGGTTTGTTCCCGAAACCCCGCGGTATATCGAGCCGGACAAAGCCGCAGCGATCATTGACCGATTGCCGCCTTTCATCACGACGGTTGGCCTATTTGTTAACGCCAATCCGGTAGATATCCATGCAATCGCCGATTTGTGCCATCTCAGCGTGATACAGTTGCACGGTGAAGAGCCCCCCGATTTTTGTCAGGTGCTAAGTCGTAGATTGATTAAGGCGTTCCGCGTCAAGGATGAATCGAGTTTGTCCCGCCTGTCCGATTATCATGTCAGTGCATACCTGCTGGATACCTATGTCAAAGGGGCAATGGGAGGCACAGGACAGGTTTTTGATTGGAGTCTCGCGGTGAAAGCCAAGCAATACGGTCGCATCATTCTCGCGGGAGGACTCAACCCCGATAACGTTGCATCGGCTGTGCAGCAGGTTTGTCCGTATGGCGTTGACGTCAGCAGCGGCGTGGAGGCGAGCCCCGGTCGCAAAGAACCATCAAAAGTACACGCATTCATCCGCGCTGTGAGAGCTGTGGAGGCTTAAATGCAAACCATCGAACTGATTTACAACCGCTTGCCAGATCGCGTCAGTCGCTTTCAGCAAAATCTGCTGCACGAAGATGAGGGCGTCATTGTAACCACCCAACGGCTCAAACCTTCCAATCCGATCGTGATAGACGGTGTCACTGTGCTTGGCGATAATTTCAGAGTGGTCTGGTTTGTCTTTGCCAATCGCTGGTACGACGTCGGGAAAATCTATAATCTTGAAGAGCAACTGACGGGGTATTACTGCGACATCATCATGCCGATGGAACGGCACGAAACCCACTATGAAATCACCGATTTATTTTTGGACCTGTGGGTTTCATTAGATGTACGCTATCAGGTTCAAGATGAAGATGAATTTGAAGCGGCTATACAGCAGAATTGGATTCCAACCGATTTGGCAGAACAGGCGAGACAGGCGCTTCGGGCGCTCATTGCGGAGATTGAGTCGGGCGCTTTCCCGCCGGAGATCGTTTCGCACTGGTGATTTGGGAATTGATGAATCAGCATCACAGGTTTCGCACACTTTCACGTTTCACGCCCCATATTCACGGAGGTTTCAGCAATGACCACAACACTCGATGGCGAAGTCGGTAGCAATTTCAGGCTATTTGCCGGGCGCGCCAACCCGGCGTTGGCAAAGGAAATCGGTGCAATTTTAGGCGTTGAACTCGGTAAAATTTCAATCGGCCCATTTCCGAACAGCGAGACACGTGTTCAAATTGAGGAGAGTATTCGTGGGACTGATATCTATATTATTCAGCCAACTTGTGCGCCTGCCAATGAACACCTGATGGAGTTACTCATCACGATTGACGCCATGAAACGCGCATCGGCACAACAGATTACCGCTGTCATCCCCTATTTCGGCTACGGACGGCAAGATCGCAAGGCAACAGGGCGTGAACCCATTAGCGCGAAGTTGGTTGCTGATCTCCTAACCACTGCGGGGGCACATCGCGTCGTCGCCGTTGATTTGCACGTCGCACAGATCCAGGGCTTCTTCAATATTCCCACCGATCACCTCACGGCCGTAACAACGCTGACGCATTATTTCAAGGACGAGCAGATTGACAATGGCGTCATTGTTGCGCCTGATGCTGGGCGAGTCAAGTTAGCCGAAAAGTATACGGACATGCTAGAACTTCCGTTGGCGCTGATGCACAAACGACGTAGCGGTGCGGGGGGCGGGCAAGTTGAGACGGCTGGAATTATCGGCGACGTCGCCGGCAGAACTCCGATTATCGTTGACGATGAAATTGCCACGGGCGGCACCATTTATCAGCAAGTGATAGCTTTGCAGTCGGCGGGCGCAAACCCGGCATATATCAGCATCACGCACCCGGTACTGGTTGGATCCGCGCTTGAACGTCTGAGCCATCCAGCGATTCAGGAAGTCGTCACAACCAATACCATCCCTGTTCCGCAGGAAAAACAACGAATGAACGACAAAATTCGGGTGCTTTCCATCGCCCCACTCCTCGCTGAAGCCATCCTCAGGATTCACCAGCACCGCTCCGTAAGCAAGGTCTTCTTCGATCAGAAATTGGTGTTCCCCGTATAGGTGACAGTGTGAATCGGTCAATCAACGCAAAGATTACGTTTCATCCGGAGGTGTACAGTGAAATTCAAGCGTGAAGACATTTTAGCCCGGTTGCGGGCAAATATCGAGGCAGGTAAACCGATTATCGGTGCGGGGGCAGGGACGGGGATCTCTGCAAAGTGCGAGGAAGCCGGCGGCGTGGATCTGATCGTGATCTATAATTCGGGGCGCTTCCGCATGGCAGGACGCGGCTCGCTGGCGGGCATGATGCCCTACGGCGATGCCAATCAGATCGTCGTTGAGATGGCAAGTGAGGTCCTACCCGTCGTTCACAACATCCCCGTACTTGCAGGCGTTTGCGGGACAGATCCCTTCCGCTTGATGGACGTCTTCCTCAAGCAGATTGACGAGATCGGGTTTTCTGGGGTACAGAATTTCCCCACTGTTGGTCTGATTGACGGCATGTTCCGGAAGAATCTGGAAGAGACGGATATGGGCTACGGTCCCGAAGTGGAAATGATCCGAACCGCTCATAATCTCGGTCTGTTGACGACACCTTACGCCTTCAACGAATCGGAGGCGGAGCAGATGGCAGATGCCGGCGCGGATATCCTCGTTGCCCACATGGGACTGACCACGAAGGGGAGCATCGGCGCGCAAACGGCGTTAACACTTGAAGAGTCGGCCCAACGGGTGCAAGCCATCCACGATGCCGCGAAATCGGTCAATCCGGAGATCCTCGTCATTTGCCACGGCGGCCCCATTGCAGAGCCGGAAGATGCGCAGTATATCCTTGACAACACGAAAGGAGTTGTCGGATTCTATGGTGCATCAAGCGCCGAACGCCTACCAACAGAACGCGCAATTACTGCCCAAATTGAGTTGTTCAAGTCCATCAGCTTGTCATGAGGTGTAAAAGGCCTCGCCGCGCAGTATGGTGATTGTGGGGATGTTTCAATTGCCGCAATCACCGACAAATCTCTCCGAGCGCGTATGAGACGTCCAGAAGTTTCAGAAGTTAAGTATCTGCCACGCTTCAAAACTCCCACCGCAACAGCGTCACCCGGTGATGCAATATGAGCGTGCTGGTGATCGTCCCAACAGCGGCACCGGCAACGACATCAGAGGCGTAGTGTCTACCCAAGTAGACTCGGGAGATTCCAACCAAGCCTGCACCCACGTAAAGCGGGATGCGGAATTTCGGATACCGGTCACCGAGGACAGTCGCCACAGCGAAGGCAAACGCCGTGTGCCCTGACGGCAGAGAAGGATCACCCACCTGCTCATCAAGCGGGCGTTTGCGGCGGATGACCTCCTTCATCCCGAAAACGACCACACCCGTGCCGATAAAAGCCGACGCCATCAACCT